>JAPDPR010000045.1 GCA_034506335.1 candidate division KSB1 bacterium | reverse complement strand
TACCGCCGGTGCGGTGGGCGACACGACGGAAACAATTGCGGCGCGTCTGGTCTCCGCACAATCAGCAAACACCGGTCTCCCGGTGACCATTCTGCCTCCAGAAGCGGCCCAGGACACCGTGGCTATGGTCCACACACAGAAGCCAGCGGGGCTGGCCATAACCAGCGTGGTGGCAGTGCCGGACACGGTGATCGCGGGCCAGACGGGCCCGTTTTGGACCGTGCGGGTAGCGGTTAAGGACACAGGGAGCGCGGCCGTTGCGCTCAATACGCCTGCGGCCTCCGACGTGGTCTTCCGCATAGGAGGCCAGACGCAGGAGGATTACGTCATCGGGGCACCGCGCGAGTTTGTGGGCGGTGGCCTCACTTTGTCTGGTGGAGAGGAGCGTATCCTTGAGTACACCGTGTTCAAGACGGGCGTACGGGGAGGCATCGGCCAGATTCTGGTGGAGCTCGGGGGTCGCGACCAGAACGATCCAACACGGCAGCTGAAGGTTGCAGGAGACGGGACCGTATACGTGGCAAGTCCCGCCCGGGTACAGATTGTCTCCACCACGATCCGCGCACCAAACGTGGGCGCTGACGGCACTGCCCGTGTCAATGTGGGGCAAGATTTTGCCGTGGACGTGGTCGTGGCAAATGTGGGTGGCGAGGATGTGGTCGATGTGCGTGTGGGTTTGCGGACGCAATTTTCAGTCGCGCCGCCTCCGCAAACGATTGCAGTGATTCCGGTGGGTGGTACAGATACTGTTACCTTTGCCTTGCGCGCAGACATGCTGCCGCATGCGCAAGGCGAACAGTTTCAGTCGGAGGTGCAACAGGCACGAGGCGCGGCGAGCGGGCTTACTGCGCAGGTGGCCCCACCCTTGGATGCCACTGCCTTGGCCATCATCGACACGCCGGCGCGCGTTCGCCTGCGGCGCCTGTGCTTGGTGGGTCCCAATCCACCCTACCTAACCACCGGGCGGCCGGCACAGGTGCGCGCAGTGGTAGACAACCTCGGCTCTGAGTCAGTCAGCACTGTCGCGGTGCAATTGGGCGTAGCTCCAGCCGGGGCAACGATTCCGGACACGGTGACGGTCACGCTGCCGAGGCTGGGGGGCGCGCCCGACAGCGCCGCTGCCACCTTTGTGCTAAGGGTGGGAGAGTACACGGGTGCGGTTCAGTTCAAGGGCTTGGTGAGAAACGCCATAGGGGAGAATACGGGCGCACCGGCGGAGATCGCACCGGCTGCGTGGGATAGCTGCGCCGGCTCTGTCCAGACGCCGCCCATCCCACGGGTGGCCGGCATGGTGTTCTCGCGGGACACGGTGTTGGCGGAAAGCACCGAGCCCTGGCAGGTGGAGGTGCGCCTGCGAAATGACGGCCAGGCAGGACTGTCCTTCGTCCCGCCCAAAGCGGCAGCGCTCACCGTGGCCATCCAGGGGGCGGACCAAACGGCGACCTACGAGGTACTGCCGCCAGCAGGGCTGACCACAGCAGGGGGGCATCTGCTTGCGGGTGGCGCAGCCGATAGCTACCTCTTCACGGTGCGGCGCACCGGCCCTCTGGGAGGCATGGCAGTGGTGCGCGTGAACCTCACCGCCTACGATGCCAACGTGGGGGCCGAAGGTGAGTCCTACCACCTGGTGGCCGAGGATAGCCTCTTTGTGAAGGCAGCGGCCGTGGCGCGCGTGCGACGCACCGAGGTGGTGGCGAAGAATGTGACCCAAGTGGGGGTTGGCCTCGTCAACACTGGTCAGCAGTTTGGCATCAAGGTGGTCGTCGAAGAAAAACAGGGGCGGGAAGGGCTGGACAGCGTGCGGGTACTGCTCACGCCCCCTGACACGACGTTTCGGGTGGCCGATTCGGTGCTGGTGATTCCGCACATCCAGCCCAACGGCGTTGACTCGCTTCTCTTTGAGGTCACGGCTCCGGGGAGGGAACGTGTGCAGCCGCAGCGTTTCACGGTGCGGCTGTTGTCGGCGATTGCCCACGAGAGTCGCATTCCGGCAAGTATCATGCGCGAGCCGCTCTTGGAGCAGGCGATAGTCCTGGTACAGCGGCCCGCTAACCTGAGCGTGGACTTGGCGTTGGAGGAGGCGTCTGCCGTTTTGACCGTGGGGCAGCAGTTCCGCCTCCTGGCAACGGTGAGCAACCTGGGCTCGGCCTCGTGTGACAGCGGCTCACTGATGCTGACGCCTCCGGAAGGGTATCGTCTTATCGCACCGCACGACACCTCAGCTACACCTCTTGAAGTGCCGTTCCAGCTTGGCAGCAGCGCGACGTACACGGCCGAGATCGCCTGTCTTGCCCCGGAGAGGCCAAGCTCAGGAGATGTGTTCCGTTTGGCCCTGTACCGGAAGCCTCATGATCTGAATACTGGCTTTGAAGCGGCCGTGGCAAAAGGACTGGATACCCTGGTGGTTGAGACTGTTGCCTCGGGGGTGGTGGTGGGCAAAGTGTGGGTGAGCTGGCCTGCGGGTGCAACCGACGACACACTCTCCACCGAGCAGGACTTTGTGCTCTCTGCGCAGGTAGCCTTCTCCGAGGACCTGGGCCAGCGCCGTGCGGTGCTTCGCCTCCCGGTGGGGTCCGGCTACCAATTGCGCGCCGACTCGGTGCGGTCGATTACCACCTCGCCGCAGACGGTCTCCTGGACGGTACGTGCGCCTTCCGATCCGGATCTGCACCCCGCCGTCCTCACTGTGGTTGCATGGGGCGTGGACGGCGCCGGCAACCAGGTCCGCGGCGAGGCCACCCATGAAGTGGTGGCCGTCAAACGGGCGATCCTTGCCCTCGACCCGCTGGTCATCGTCGAGCCGGCAGGGGCCGCAAACGGTGACCTCTCGATCGAACAAAGGTTCAAGCTCCAGGCCATCGTACGGAATACCGGTGAAGCGGGGACAACCGGTTATGGAAGGCTGAAGCTCACCTTCGGTCAGACCGGGTGCTCCCTGGATCCCACCGAACCGGATTCCATTAAGACATTCGTGCCGGGAGCGGCGGTGTACTGGTGGCTGCGCGCCGCGCCGAAACTCACCACCTCTGCCACTCTGAAGGTGGCCATAATCGATCGCCCCGACGACGAGAACACAGGCACGCGCGTCCAGGTCTCCAATGCGGAGAGTTTCCTCAATGTCCGTACCCTTGACAGAGGTTTCGTGCGGGTGGACACCGTCTTTATCGCCGAGCCAGCAGGGGCGGTGGATGGCACCCTGTCCACGGGGCAGACGTTCATCGTCACTGCCCAAATCACCTCCGCCCGCGTGGCCGGGGATACTCTGAGTGCCGTGTTGCGCGTGTCGAATGAGGGGTACTATGCCGAGACTTGGAGCAAACGCCTGGTGAGCGGGGATCATGCGGTAGTGCAGTGGCGCGTAGAGGCGCCAAATCCACCGTTCACCACCGGGCTGCCCGACACGTTGTGGGTAACGGCGTTGGGCCGCGATTGGCGAAGTACCGATCTGGTGCTCAGTTCCACCTCCGAGGCCTTGCTGGTGGTTCTGCAGAAGAGGGCCGATTTCCGCCTGCGCGCGGAGCTCTATTTGCCGCCCGATGCAGCGCGAGAACGGCGCCTCTCCACCGAGCAGTCCTTCCAGATGCGTGCTGTCGTGGATGTGGTGGGCGAAGCAGGGTTGCTCCCAGGCGACCTTTTTGCCATCGAAATGACTCCTCCGGGCACCCACTACCAGGTGCAAGAGCCTCTGCTACAGACCAGCGCTTCCGGTGTGGTGGTGTGGAACTGTCGCGCACCGGCGACGCCATCAGGGGCACCAGAGCAGTTCGGCTTCCGACTCTTGGATTGGCCACGCGACGTCAACTCGGGGCAGCGCGTTACCACTCCTCTTGACCCCGATGACAAAGTAGCGGTGACCACGGTCAGTAAAGCACGGTTGGTCTGCAGGGTTGCCATAGTCGCCCCTGCCGACGCAACGGCAGGCCGCGTGCGCGTGGGCCAGCAGTTCGTGGTACGAGCCTTCGTGGACAACCTCGGTGAAGCGGGTTACAAGAATGCCGAGGACTTTCGCTTCCGCCTTTCTCTTCCGGCTGGATTCGCCACTCAGGAGGAAAAGGAAAAAGCCCCCGTAGGTGAAATCGCCCAGGTGCAGTGGGTTGTTCGCGCCCCGCTCTTGGGCACCATGCAATGGGACACCTTGCGCGTGGACCTGCTCGCAGTAGGCCTCGACCAGTACTCCGACACCAAGGCCGAGGTGGCGGACTCTACCGCCACATTAGTGGTGCAGACGGTAGCTGCACTTGTGCAACTGAGCACCTACCAGGTCGACCGCCGCACGTCGGCCATGACAGGAGGCACAGGCATTCCTTTGCTTGGGCTTCGCTTCTACAACCCTGCCCTGGAGCGCGCTAACTTTTTCCTGTTAGAGAAGTTGGTTGTACAGCTCCGCGACCCCCACGGCGAAGATTTGGCTCCGCGCCAGACCATTTCGCGCCTGGCCGCGGTCCGACGAGGTCAACCGTGGCGGCCATTCGTGCAGCTTGATGACATCCCGGCGATGAATCCCTTGGTTCTGGACTTTACCCAGGGGGCTGTGGATACACTGTGGGGCAGCGTCCCCGACTCGGTTGAACTGGTGGTAGACCTTCTTCCTGACACCAGAGCGCAGCGTCTGCTTCTGGCTGTGGACTCAGCCCTGCATGTGATTGTTCGCGACGGCGTGTCTGGTCAACTGGTGACGGTCACTGATACCCTGGGCAACTTTTCACCGGCCATGCGGCTGACGTCGGATTTCAGGGTGGTGGTCCAGGGCCATTTCTCTAAAGCTTTCGGCACCTACCCGAACCCATTTGGGCAACCAGATCGGCCGGTGGCCACGTTTGTGTACAACCTTACCGCAGATGCAGACGTGACCATTTCCATCTTCTCCCTCATCGGCGAGCTGGTCTGGTCGAGGCATTTTTCCAAAAACAGCCCCCAGGGCAAGGCAGGCCCCCACGAGGGCGAAGTGTTCTGGGATGGACGCAACGACCGTGGCCAACGGGTGCTCAACGGCATCTACATTGCGCGCATTGTGACCAGCGACGGCCAAGAGGCCATCACCAAGATAGGCCTGGTCCATTGAGGGCAGACGTGGGTGTGCGAGTTATGATAGAAAGACGTATGATAGCCGCCGCGCTGCTGGTGGCGGCGAGCTGCGGACTGGTGCGAGGCCAGATGGGTGGGCAGCGTCATCTTTTCACGTATGGGATAGGCGCACGGGCCTTGGGCCTGGGTGGGGCCTGTGTGGCTGACCCCCGTGATCCTACGGCCTTGTTCTGGAATCCGAGCGCGCTGGACCTTTTAGAGCGCAAAAGTGTGGTGACCTTCTACGCCAATCTTCCGTGGGGAGCAAGCCTCCAGGCGCTGGGATTGGTCCTGCCGACGCGGAATGTGGGGACTGTGGGGTTTGGCTATGCTCGCATCGGCATCGGCGGGGTTCCTGCCCGCAGCACACATAATGAGCCCGAAGGCACTTTCGGCTTTGAGCAGCAAGAGATTCTGGTGGCCTATGCCAAGCAGCTCCTCCCCTGGCTATCGATGGGGGTGACCGGCAAACTTGAGCGGCAGGAACTTGCCGGCTTCGCTGCCAGCGCGCTCGGTGCTGACGCTGGCCTGGTGTACATTTCGCGCTTTGACAACCTTTTGCTCCGCGATCTGCGGGTAGGCGTGTCAGTGTGCAACCTGGTGGGTCCAAGGCTCCGACTGGCCGGTGCGGAAGGTGAGGTGGTGGCGGCACCGGAACGCCTGCCGGCCACTGTGCGTGCCGGGTTGGCCAGAGCTTTTCGGACCGCCGGTGACGGCAGTGCTTTGGCGGTGTACCTGGACATCGACAAATCTGAGGGCGTCCCCGTGCAGTTGCGCATGGGCAGTGAGTACCTGTTCCGGGGAACGGCAATGGTGCGCGCCGGGTTAAACAATGGCGCGCCATCGTTCGGTGCCGGGTTGGCGTATAGCTCTTTTCAGATCGACTATTCCTACGGCTGGTTTGCCGAGCGCGACGTGGCGCCAAACCACCGCGTGTCCATCACGTTTGCATTCGGGCTGACCAAGCAGGAGATGGTACGGCGGGCGGAGCTGCGCCGGGCGCAGGAAATCGAGGAGGAGATGCGGGCCCGTCGTGAGTGGGAGCGCCGGCAGATCATTCTCAGCGGAGTGCGCGAGGGCCAAGCCGCACTGGACCGCGGCGATTACTACGTGGCCTTCCGGGAGTTCACCAGGGTCCTTTCCATCCCCGACAGTGTGGGCCTGGACCCGGACCTTGTGGAGGCGCGCCAGGAGGCGCGCGAGAAGTTGCGTCTCACCGACCAGCGCCTGCAGGAACAATTTGCCCAGGAGGCCGCTCGCAGGGCGCAAGAACGCGAGATCCAGCGGCGGCAGGCTTTCGTCGAGGAGCACTTCAGAAAGGCGCAGGCCTTCCTGGCGGAGAATGCCTTCGGGGCTGCTATTCGCGAACTGGACCGCATCTTGGAAGAATTCCCGGATAACGCGCAAGCTCGCGAGTTCCGGGACAAGGCGGTCCAGGACCAACGGGCGGCAGCCCAGGCGGTCATCCAGAACGCCGAGCGCGAGGCGCGCAAGCCGGGTGGGGCCAACGAGGCCATCCGCATCTATCGCGAGGCGGCCAGAATCGCCGAAGGGCAACCCGATCTGGTGAGCTTAGTAGAGGGGCGCATCGCTCGCTTAACGCAAGAGCTGAATTTTGACAATCTGTTCCGTCAGGGATTGGAAGAGAGGCGCAACGGCAACTACGCCGCCGCTGCAGAGGCTTTCAAGCGGGCTATGCAGTTCCAGCCGCAGAACCAGGTGGTACGCAAGCACTACGAAGAGGCTTTGGAGCGAGCCCTAGCCAAGGACGTGGAGCCGGTGGGGAAGGCCCGGGACTTGTACCGCGAAGGTTTCCGCCTTTATCAACAGAACAGATTCGAAGAAGCGCTGCAAAAGTTCGAAGAGGCAAACCGCGAACAACCCTATGTGCGGCGTATCCTGCAGGGGATCGACGCGGCCAAGGAACAGATAGCCAAGGCGCAAGGGCGCCAGCGACCGGAGAGGTAGCAGGCTGTGCTTCGTACGCCCATAAAAGAGCAGCTGGTCGTCCCGGCTCACATTGATTACCTGGCCGACATCCGCGACTTTGTGGCCAAGATCGGGCAGAAGTACGGATTCTCTAAGCAGGTCATCAATGCCTTCAAGCTCTCCATAGACGAAGCAACCACCAATATCATCAAGCACGCCTATCGTGACTGGGAAGGGTCCATCACGGTGCGTGCAATTGTCAAGCGCAATAGCCTGACGTTTGTGCTCATCGACCAGGGGAAGTACTTCGATCCACGGCGCGTGCAACCGCCCGACCTGAAGCGGTATGTGAGCATCGGCAAGAAGGGCGGCTTGGGCATTTTCATCATGCGCCGCCTCCTGGATTCCATCGACTACCGCAAGACGGAGGAAGGCAACGAGCTGCGGCTGACCAAGCGGCGCGAGCCGGTGCGGGCCCGTCGCCTCCACCTGCCCACCCTCTCGCTCAGCCTCAAAGCGCGTTACTCGGCGATTGCCTGTGCCGCGGTGACCCTCATTGTCACCGCCGGGTACCTGTACTTCTACAGCCAGGAAGACGACAACGCGCTTCGTGAGGTGCTTGGGCGCGGGGTGCCCATGGCCCAAACCCTCACCACAAGCATTGCCGGTGACATCAAAGGGGAAGAGATCGATTTCACCACTGAGGTCAGCGCTGGGGAGAAGATACAGAGCACGGTCAGCAAATTTCCTGAGTTGGTGGTGGAGTGCTTCATGGTGGACTCCGCAGGCACGGTGCGGGCGGCATCGGTCTCCTCACCGCTCCTGTACACGCAATTTGCTCCCCCAGCCCGGCTCCGTCGCGTGGACGAGAACACGGTGATCTTTGCCTGGGAGGGGCAAGAGGTCATTGACATCTCCTACCCGTTGCATGCCCAGGAGACGGGGAAGGTGGTGGGCTACACTCACCTGTGGCTGCGCAAGAAGGTGGCCGACTCCCTTGCGGCCAGCCGACGCGCCGAGAGCCTCCGCCTGGCCCTGATTGTGCTTGCCATCGGCGTAGTGGGCACCTTCCTGTTGGTCTACGTGGTGCTCAATCCTTTCCGCAAGCTGGCGCAATGGGTGCGCACGCTCGGGCACGAGGAAGTGGAAGACGAGCTGGACATCGACGCGTCCACAGAGCTGGGCGAGATCGCGCAGGCGTTCAGCGACATCACCACCAAGTTGCGCGAATCACAGAAAAACCTCGCTGAGCAGGAGCGCTTGCGCAAAGAGATGCAGGTGGCCCAAGAAATCCAGCGCACCCTCTTGCCCACCGAGCTGCCCAAGATTGAGGGGTTTTCGGTGGCCACCTTCTACGAGGCGGCAAAAGAGGTGGGTGGTGACTACTTTGACTTTGTGGAAGTGGACCGTGACACGCTTGGCATTGCCGTGGCCGACGTCTCGGGCAAGGGGGTGCCCGGGTCTCTGGTAATGACCATGATCCGCACGGCCCTGCGCACTGAGGCCCGTGGGGTCTACTCGGCCGCGGAGGTGCTGGCGCGCGTCAACGACTTTGTGATCAATGACATGAAGAAGGGGATGTTCGTCACGGTCTTTTACGCCATCCTCGATTCCAAGCGACGCCGGATCAACTACGCCAGCGCCGGTCATAACCCGATGATCCTTTACCGCGGTGCGACGCGCAAGACCTACTACCTGAACCCACAGGGATTCCCCATCGGCATCGCCCTGCCGGAAAAAGACCTGTTTAGGCGCACCATCCAGTCAGACACCATCCGCCTGGCGCCGGATGACATCCTCATCCTCTACACCGATGGCATCACCGAGGCCATGAACCCGCAGCGCGAGATGTTTGGTGACGAGCGGTTGTTGCAGGTGGTCAGGGACTATAGCCACTTGCCTGTTGACGCCTTCGTGGAGCAACTGAAGAATGAGCTGCACTCATTCACCGAGGGCAATCCCCAGAGCGACGACATTACCCTGGTGGCGATTAAGGAGCAGGCCAGCGCCGAGAGCATTGAGCTGGAGCGTGCCAAACGCGCCTATCGCCTCCTGGAGGCGGGCAGGAGCTTGCGGGATGCCTGTGCGGAGGCAGGTATTTCCATCTACGCGATGAGCAAATACCGTCGGTTGTTTGAGGAGCGTGGCGTGGAGGCGGTAGAGGTCGATGCCTCAGTGCTTCCCGTTGAGGCCAGGCACCTCAGCATCGAGGAAAAGACCAAGATCTACGACATCATTCGCGAACACCCGGAGTACGGAGCCAAGCGCATTGCCGAGGAGCTGGCCACCGAGAAGTATGGGTTCGAGTCAATCCCTGAGGCGGCAATTTACGAGGAGTTGGTGCGTAGCCGTCTAAACACGCGTCAGCTTCGCGAGGCCTTTGTGGCACGGCGCGGGACGGCGCGGCGGATGAAACCGCCCGGCACGCCTCTGCTGACGCTGGATGGGAGAGTCATAATTGAAAAGCCCCAACCCTTGGAGGTTCCTCTGGTGCCGGTTCGCCCGCCAGCTGGCAAGGGATCCAAGGGCGAAGAACCGCCTGGCCGGCCAGCCGGACCGGTGAAAAAGCCAACGACCCCACGCGCGGAGGTAACGCCGTCGCCTGAACCTGAGGCACCGGCCGTGGCACTCCCGGATGTGGAGTTGGAGAAGCTATTGACTGAACCAATAGAAGAACTGCTCAGCAAGCCAGCCGCGGCCTCTCCAGATCTGGGTGAAGAGGAGGCCACGGTCGCCCCGGAACCTGCCGAGGTTGAGGACCTCGCTGCTACTCCAGCAACCAGCGAGGAGGCGGAGGGGTTGATTGGCGGTGACGAATGGCTGGAGCTCTTGGCGAGCGCCGAGGAAGGGGGGCTGACGGCTGCGGAGCAAACTCCGGCGGAGGAAGAATATGCTCCCCCGTCGGATCATGCCGGCCCGGAAGTGGAAGAGGCGGGTTTTGCCTTTGAGGAGCTAGAGCAGTTCTGGGAGGAAAGCCCGCCGCCTCCGGCGGCACCGGAAGAGGAGTTGCTCCCTGAGCGAACTGTGGACGCCGACGACCAGGCATTTGCCGAGCTCCTGGAGGCCCTCGAGGAACCAGTTCCAGACGAAGGTGGCAATGGTCGCCAGGACACGCGGCCCCACCACGTCGTGGAGGGCAAAGAGGTGCCCCCGCCTCGTCCAGCGCAGAGACAGCCGGACAAGGTGTTGCGAGAAAAAGTGCTGTTGAAAGGTCTGCGGCTCTACCACGCCGAGCGATATGACGAGGCTATCGCCGAATTCAGGCGGGTGGTAGAGGAGTACCCCGATTTCAAAGAGGCTCACAGCATCCTGGGCAACGCCTATTTCCGCAACCGGATGTACCTGGAGGCAGCCGAAGAGTACCGCAAAGTAAAGGAAATTGATGACACCGATCCGGATGCCTACGAGAACATGGGTGTGATCTACGCAAACCGGGGCGAGTTTGAGAAGGCCATCGCCGAATGGCAGATGGTCCTGCGCCTTGACCCGAGCCGTAAAGACATCGAAAAGAACATTGAGCGCGCCCAGCGCCTATTAGCGAAGCGAGGTCGACCGGCCAGGTGAGGGCAACTTTCAGGTTGACATTTAGCCCCATTTCTGATATATTAGCACTGGCCTGATGTCAAACCAGTGTTGGCATCAACGTTGCGGTGGTCGCACATCGGGAGATGCTCGCCTATGGAAGGTATCCAGCTTTCTGTAGAAAGGCCCATAAGCCGGGACGATATCGCCATCATCAAGGTTGGTGGCTATATTGACACCACTACTTCGTCGGAGTTGGAACACTCGCTCACTTCCCTGTTGAAGGCCGGCTCCTACAACATCATCATCGATCTCGCCAACGTGGACTACATCAGCAGCGCCGGCTGGGGCATCTTTATCAGCGAGATCAAAGGGATTCGCGAGAAAGGGGGAGATCTCAAGTTGGTCGGCATGATCCCCGACGTGTATGAGGTCTTTGAGCTTTTGGAGTTCCACTACATTCTCAAGGCGTTCGACACGGTCGAAGAAGCTATTAGGGATTTTGATGCTGAAGCGAAGACCAAAGGGCGGGTTGTGGTCCAGGCGGGCGAGGAGTCAGTGGGCAGCGCGTGGTCACCTGCTGCCTCTGCCGCTGAGGCCACGGCCGAGCGGGGTCCCATCGAGGACGATATCGCTGAGAAGATCAAGCGCGTGGTTGCCGAGTTCCCGGATGCAGGAACGGCTAAAATCCTGAAGGAGCTTAATACGCCGCGCTTCGGGAATGTGAAACTAGGTTGGTTCCAGATTCGCAAGTACCTGAAGCAGCTTGATCTGGACTCGAAGAAGAAGAGGCAGGATTTTGCGCGACAGTCATCTTGACGACGACCGCGACACTTGGCGACTTGCTGAGAGGCAGATCAAGGTCTGCCTCTTTCTGTATCAAGGCGTATCCTTCGTGGGGCCGTGGGCTCTTGAGTGCAGACATGGGTGAGCGGAGCGAGATACGATGGATTGCGCCCTGTGCATTGGTGAGCGCTCTCACAGCGGTGGGCGCCATGCTGAGGGTCCCCATGTGGCCAGTGCCTGTCACGCTCCAGACCCTCTTTGTGCTCCTAGGCGGAGGGATCCTGCCGCCAGGTTACGCAGCAGCGGCGCAAGGAGCCTACCTGGCGTGTGGCCTGATGGGCCTCCCGGTGTTTGCCTCGGGTAGTGGGTTGGGTGTGGTACTGCGCCCCACCTTCGGTTACATCGCGGGCTTTCCCCTGGCCAGCGCGGCGGTGTCCTGGCTTGTGCGCCCTGTCCGGCAGCGCGACGTGCTGCTCCCGCCATCCTGGAAGCGCCTTTTGGTTGCCAATGGGGTAGGTACCCTCATCGTGCTCCTCCTTGGGGTAACCTACCTCTACGTCAACCTCAATGTCGTGGCAGGTGGGGACATTTCACTGCGGGTGGCACTCTGGTCTGGCGCGCTTATTTTCTTACCCGGCGAGTTGGCTAAGGTAGTGCTGGCGGCGGCTATCGTTCGCCGCCTGTGGACAATCGTGCATGCGTAGAAAGGGAACGTGATGCGGTACGTCGTCGGAGTTGATGGTGGGGGAACGCGGACCCGTGGGCTTTTGGTGGACGAAGAGGGCCGTGTGCTGGCTCAGGCCGAGGCAGGGGTCTCCAACGTGCAAGTAATTGGTCCGGAGAAGCTCGCCGTTGTGGTGAACGAGCTTCTGAGCGCCCTTCGTGAGCGTAGTGGCATGCAAGGGCTTGTGCCCGAACACATCTACCTGGGGTTGGCCGGGGCAGGAAGGCCCGGTGACCGCGATGCCGCCCACGCAGCCCTCAACAAGACTGGCGTGGCGCGCTCCCTGACGGTGGACACCGATGCGAGCATCGCCCTGGCGGGTGCCTTTCCGGATGGACCGGGCATCATTGTCATTGCAGGCACAGGGAGTATCTGTTTCGGCAAATCGGCCTCAGGGGAGGTGGTACGCTGTGGAGGGTGGGGGTACCTTTTGGGCGACGAGGGGAGTGGCTACTTCCTGGGTCGGGAGGCGCTGCTTGCCGCGCTCAAAGATTTGGACGGGCGCGGGCCAGTCACCTCGCTCCGACACCGCCTGGAAAAAGCCTGTGGCGTGGAACGCATCGATCAGGTGATCTCTCGTGTGTACGGCGGCGATCTCGACCGCGCTGCCATAGCCTCTTTTGCCCCGATGGTGTTCG
The DNA here is from genome assembly GCA_034506335.1 of candidate division KSB1 bacterium. NCBI lineage: Bacteria > Pseudomonadati > Candidatus Zhuqueibacterota bacterium. The sequence goes on along the minus strand of JAPDPR010000045.1, from coordinate 21,184 downwards.
AAGAAGCTGCCGCGGGCGATGCGGTTGCCCAGAGCATCGTGCGCACAGCCGGCCACGAGCTGGGGAAGATGGCCGCCACGGTAGCGCTGAGGCTCGGACTGCAGGGCGAAGAGGTCCGCGTGGCACTAGTCGGGAGTGTGTTCAATCAGAGGGCGGTGTTGGAGCCTCTGATGCGCGAGGAGCTTGCCGCAGTCTCCTCGAAGGTAAGGATTGACTGGCCGCGCTTTGAGCCTGTGGCTGGCGCCGCCATTTTGGCGTTGCGGAAGGCGGGCGTGGCTGTCACTGCGCGGTTACTGGATTGTCTGGAAGCGTCACTGAAGGCTTAGCACGTGCGGCCCTTGGCTGAACTGTGGCAGAAGTCCGAACGGGTGGTAGTGGGGCTGATGTCCGGCACTTCAGCGGATGCCGTCGACGCGGCAGTGTGCCGGATTACCGGGGCAGGCGAAGGGCTTCGCCTCCAAGTCGTACATTTCCTCTCACGGCCCTTACCGCCGGAGGTGCGCAAGGAGATCCGGGCCTGCTCCGTGCCGCGTACCGGGCGCGTGGACCGCATTTGCCGACTCAATTTCTTATTGGGGGAGCTCTTCGCCGAGACCGCGCTGCACGCAATTGCCGAAGCCGGAATGGCCCCGTCGTCCGTCGACCTCATCGGTTCGCATGGACAGACCATCCATCACCTTCCGGTGCCGCATCAGTACTGCGGGCGCGTGCTAAGTGGCACACTTCAGATTGGGGAGCCGGCCGTGATAGCCAAGCGCACAGGAGTTGTCACCGTCGGCGATTTTCGGCCCGCCGATATTGCCGTAGGTGGCCAAGGCGCCCCTCTGGTACCCTTTGTGGACTATCTCCTGTTTCGCAGCCCCCAGGAGAACCGGTGCCTGCTCAACATCGGCGGGATTGCCAACGTCACCCTGCTCCCCGCCGGCTGTTCACCAGCAGAAGTGTTGGCCTTTGATACCGGCCCGGGCAATATGGTAATCGATGGACTCATGCGCCGGCTTTTCCGGCGACCCTTTGACAGGGACGGTCAGGTGGCTGCTATGGGGCAGGTGCACGCTGGCCTTTTGGATGAACTCATGGAGCACCCGTTTTTCGCCCTCCTCCCTCCGAAGTCGACGGGCCGAGAGCAGTTTGGGGAGCATTTCGCCAATGCGTTGGCAGCTAGAGGACAGCAGCTTGCGCTGGCACCGGCCGATATGGTGGCTACCGCTACGGCCCTCACGGCGGTAAGCATTGCCGAAGCCCTACAGAGATACGGTGGAACTGCACGACCGTTACACCGCCTCATTGTGAGTGGCGGCGGAGCCTCTAACCCCACGTTGATGGAGATGATCAGGCAGAGGCTCGGTCCACAAACAGTGGTGGAGCGGAGTGACCAGCATGGCATCCTTGGGGAGGCAAAGGAGGCCATCGCCTTCGCCGTGCTTGCCAACGAGACCATTGCGGGTTCGGCGGGTAATCTTCCGGGTGCCACGGGTGCGCGTGCGCGGACCGTGCTTGGCAAGATCTGCCTTCCCTGAGGAGCCAAGACCGCGCGTCGCGCAGGAGAGGGAGGGCCTGGCAACTTTCCGGTTGATTTTGTCGGGAGGAAGGAGTATCTTAACTTCCATGTGGGGAGCGAAAAGGACAAGAGCATTGCGCTTCGCCCTTTGGCTCCTTGTGGGATGGGTGGCAGTGGTGGCGGCGCAGGCTACGGACGAGCAGCAGCAAGAGCTACGGCGCGTGCGGGCCGAGGTTGAACGCTACCGGGCGCAACTTGCACAAAAGGAAAAACGAGAGTCCGCACTTCTGGACATGTTAGCAAGCCTGGACCGTGAGATCGCCCTGACGCGCGGCGTCTTGCAGTCCTTGGAACGCCAGGAGCGGCGCACCCAGGAGTCCATCACTAGGCTCGAGCGAGAGGCCACGCGGACCGAGTGGGAGGCGACGCGAATCAGAGACAATCTGCGTGCGCGGATCCTGCATTACTACAAATACGGGCGGACGAAAGACCTGGAGCTGTTCCTCCGATCCCGCTCGCTGACCCAGGCGCGGGCGTGGCTGCGGTTGCAGAAACGCCTGGCCGAAGCCGACCGAGCGCGTCTGCGTAACCTGGCGGCCAAACGAGAGGACCTCGCGCTACAGCAAGCACTCTTGCGGCAGCAGAAGGAGGAGCAGGCGCGTCTTCTTGCCGAGAAGCGCCGGGAGCAGGAGAACCTGCGCGCCAGTCGCAGCACACGCGGCAAGCTGCTGGCCGAAGTGCGCAGCGATAAGAAGCAGCTCCAGCGTCGGCTGCAGGAGTACCAGCAAGCAGCCCAGCGCATCGAAAAGATGATCTCCGCCGTCGAGGAGAAACGCCTGGCCTCGCCTCCGGCGCAGATCACCACCTATCGTGGGCTTGCGGCACAGAAGGGACGACTCCCGTGGCCAACTCCTGGCCGAGTGGTGGGCAGGTACGGACGTAACAAACACCCGCAGTTGGGCACCATTACGCAAAACATCGGGGTGGATATCGAGGGCCGGGAAGGTGCGCCGGTCCGTTGTGTTGCCAATGGCCGGGTGGCAGTGATCACATGGCAACGCGGGGGAGGGAACATCGTTATCGTCGAACATGGCGAAGGCTATTACACCGTCTACGCGCGGTTGGGCGAGATCCACGTGGTGCAACAGGAAAATGTGGAGGCTGGTCAGACCATCGGCACAGTGGGTGAAGAGGGCGTGATGGGTGGGGCTGTCCTGCACTTTGAGGTGTGGAAGGGTACGCAGCACTTCAATCCTCTCGACTGGCTCAGCCCTTCCCCACGATGAGGGCGTGCGGAGCCGCAGGAGCATGGCTTTCGATTTGGTCATAGGACAAGAGGGGCCCAAACGAGTTCTTGAACGGGCCTTGCAGCGGGGGCGACTGGCCCATGCGTACCTCTTTCTTGGCCCCGACGGTGTGGGAAAAGAGGCCATGGCGTTAGCCCTGGCACAGGCGATCCTCTGCCATACCCCTGGCGCATGGGGCTGCGGCACATGCCCCAATTGCCGAAAAGTGGCGACCCTAAACCACGTGGACGTGCGCTTTGTTTTCCCCGCACCGCCCAAACTGGACGTGGATCGGGAGCGTGAGATTCTGGACAGTGTAGCGCGCGAGCCGTACGCCAGGCTGCGCCCGTGGGCAAATCCGGTCATTCCCATTGAGCGCATCCGGGCTCTGCGCTACGACAGCAGCATGAAATCATTCGAAGGCCGGGGGCGGGTGGTGATCATCGCCGAGGCAGAGGCAATGAGGGCAGAAGCCGCCAATGCGCTGCTCAAGCTCCTTGAGGAACCACCACCTGCCACCACTTTCATCCTCACCACGACGATGGTGCAGGCGTTGTTGCCCACTATCGTTTCCAGGTGTCAGCTGGTGCGCTTTTCTCTGCTCACGCCGCAGCAGATCCAGGCGGCCTTGGTGGAGCGGAGGCAGGTGCCTGTGGAGCAGGCCCGTCTCATCGCTGGCATGGCATGTGGCAGCTATCGCAAGGCCATCGAGTGGCTAGATCAGGACCTGAACCGGCGCCGCGATGAAGCGATCGAACTCCTCCGGGTGGCGATCCGCGCCGACCATGACCACGTCTTGCAAGCCGAGCAGCTTCGGCAGCTGGGGGACAAGGCGCTGGTGAAGGAGTACCTCCGCGTGCTGCTCGGCGTCTTTCACGACGCCCTGGTGCTGACCACGCTGGAGCAGGACCCTCAGGCGGCAGGCCTCCTGGTCAACTTTGACCGCCTTGACTGGCTGAAGAAATTTGTAGGGGCATTTGAGCATATCGACTTCGATGCCGCAACCGGTGCGATTGAGGAGGCGATGGCGCGCATCGACCGCAACCTGGAGTTGAGTCTGGTGCTCATCGTGCTCTTTCAACACCTGAGGAGCGCCCTCAGGAGGAAGCGCAATGTCTGACTACATAGAGATAGTGTTCAAAGGCGAGCGAAAAGAGATTTTTGCCAATCCGCAACAGTTTCCGTTCAAGCCCGGCGACTATGCCATTGTGGAGGCGGCGCGCGGCGAAGATCTTGGCGTAGTCAACCAAGTGGGGCCACTCATCGACCGCAAGGCCGCTGGCATGACGGTGCGCAACATCCTGCGTAAACCAAGCCCAGCAGACATGGAGCGTTATCGGGCCAATCGCGAGAAGGAAGCCGAGGCCTTCCAGGTCTGCAAGGAGAAGATTGCCAAGCACGGCCTGGCGATGAAGTTGGTGGATGTGGAGTTCCAATTCGACTGCAACAAGATCACCTTCTATTTCACCGCAGAGAAGCGGGTGGACTTTCGCGAACTCGTGAAAGATCTTGCCGCCGAGTACCGCGTCCGTATCGAGCTGCGGCAGATTGGCGTTCGGGATGAGGCACGGCGCATCGGCGGCTTTGGCGCCTGTGGCCGACAGCTCTGTTGCAACACCTTCTTGCGGGAATTCGAACCGGTCACCACCCAATGTGCCAAAGAACAGAACCTGCCGCTCAATCCGCAAAAGCTGTCGGGCCTTTGCGGCCGCTTGCTTTGCTGCCTTGTCTATGAGCGCCAGTTCTACAAATCCGCGCTGGCCTCATTCCCCGAGGTGGGATCCCTGGTCAAGACGAGTAAGGGGACCGGTGTCCTGGAGAAGGTGGACATCTTCCGCGAGCGGGTGCATATCCGCTACGAGGACCAGACCGTGGACATCCTGACCCGCGAGGAACTCGCCAAGTGCCAGGTGGTGGCAAAAGGGGAAAAGAGCGGCAAGAAGAAAAGGTGAGAACAGACCATGGCCTCTTTTGGTGCATCTAATGACCCCAGAGAATCCTTCCGACGCGTGCTGGTGACAGCTGCGCTCCCTTACGCCAACGGACCCATTCACTTGGGCCACCTGGCGGGAGCCTACCTTCCTGCCGACGTGTACGTGCGTTTCCAGCGCCTCAAGGGGCGCCAAGTCCTGTTCATCTGTGGCACCGATGAGCACGGCGTGCCTATTACCATTGCCGCCGAGGCCAAGGGAGTCACCCCCAGGGAGGTGGTGGACCATTGGCATCACGACCACAAGGAGAGCTTTGCACGTTTCGGCATAAGCTTCGATCGCTTCTCTCGCACCTCGCTTCCGGTGCACCACAAGACAGCGCAAGATTTCTTCCTCCGCCTATATCAGGCCGGGTACTTGGTCGAGAAAGCGGTGGAACAGTACTTCTGTCCCACCTGCAATCGCTTCCTCGCCGATCGATACGTGGAGGGCAAGTGCCCAAAGTGTGGCGCTGATGGTGCACGGGGCGACCAGTGTGAGCGCTGCGGAAGCTCGCTCAGCCCCACTGACCTCATCGAACCGTACTGCAAGGTCTGTGGTGGGCGACCGGAACTGCGTCCCTCGACCCACCTCTTCCTTAGGCTCCGCGCCTTCCAGGAACGGTTGGAGCAGTGGCTCGGAGCCAAGAAGAACTGGAAGGACAATGTGCTGAATTACTGCCGCGGCTGGTTCGCCGAAGGTCTGGAGGACCGGGCCGTCACCCGGGACCTGCCGTGGGGTGTGCCGGTGCCTCTGCCCGGCTACGAGGGGAAGGTCATTTACGTCTGGTTCGAGGCCCCGATTGGCTACATCTCTGCTACCAAGGACTGGGCCGAATCCATTGGCGACCCAGAGCGCTGGCGGGAGTGGTGGCTGAGCCCGGACACGCGGCTGGTCCACTTTATCGGCAAGGACAACATCGTCTTTCACGCGATCCTCTGGCCGGCCATGTTGATGGGGCACGGAGAGTTCATCCTGCCGGATGAGATTCCCGCCAACGAGTTCTTGAATATTGCCGGCGCGAAGCTCAGCACCAGCCGCAACTACGCGGTGTGGCTGCGGGAGTACCTCGAGCGGTTCGAGCCGGACCCGCTGCGCTATTGGCTGGCTGCCAATGCCCCGGAGACCAAGGATGCCGACTTTACCTGGGAGGACTTTCGCCAGCGCAACAATGGGGAGCTGGCGGATATTTTGGGCAATTTTGTCAACCGCACACTGGCCTTTGCCCAGAGCAAGTTCGGCGGGAGGGTGCCGGAAGGGAAAGCCCTCGGCGCGGCAGACAGAGAGATGCTCCGTCTTTTGGAGGAAGCACCGCGGACTATCGGTGAACTCTTGGAGCACTTTGAGCTGCGCCGGGCTGCCTCTGCTTTGATGGATTTGGCCCGAGCGGCAAACAAGTATTTCAATGACCAGGAGCCCTGGCTTACGGTGAGCACCGACCCTGAGCGCTGCGCGACCACCATTAACGTCTGCCTGCAGACGGTCCGCACCTTAGCCGTGTTGCAAAGCCCCATCCTGCCCTTTTCTGCCGCGCGGATGTGGAAGATGCTGGGGCTTCCGGGAGGCGTTGAAGAGGAGCAATGGGACCAGGCAGGAACAATTCGCCTGCCCGCCGGACACACCCTTTCGAAACCGGAGATTCTGTTTCGGAAGATCGAACAAGAGGAGATCGAGCCGGAGATTGCCAAGCTAAAGCCGGCAGAGCCCAAGGAGAGCGCGATGGCAGAGCAGATCACGTTTGAAGAGTTCAAGCGAGTGCAGCTCCGCACGGCCAAAGTCGTGGCGGCTGCGCCGGTGGAAAAAACCCAGAAGCTTCTCCGTCTGCAAGTGGACATCGGCGGTGAGCAGAGGCAGATTGTGGCCGGCATCGCGGAGTATTACAAGCCGGAGGACCTTGTGGGCAAGACCATTGTGGTCGTGGCCAATCTTGCCCCGGCCACCATTCGCGGCGTGGAGTCGCGCGGCATGTTGCTGGCCGCGGTGGAAAAAAGCGGCCGCCTGGCGCTGGTTACCACGGACCAGGAGTTTCCTGCTGGGGCCGAGGTGCAGTGAGCGTGGAGTTGGTTGACACCCACGCGCATTTGGACTTTCCCGAATTCGACCGCGATCGGGACGATGTCATCCGCCGTGCGCACGAGGCGGGAGTCACGACTCTGATCAACGTGGGCGTTGACCTTCGGAGCAGCCGCGCCTCGGTGCAGCTGGCCGAGCGGTTCCCGGGCCTGTATGCGGCGGTGGGCATTCACCCGCACGATGCAAAGACGGCCACGCAGAGTGCATTGACCGAGCTTCGGACGCTGGCCTCGCACCCCAAGGTTGTCGCCATCGGCGAAATCGGGCTGGATTTCTATCGCGACCACTCGCCGCGTGAGGTACAGCGCACTCTTTTTCGCCAGCTGCTGGAGCTGGCAAAGGAGTTGCGGCTGCCGGTGATCATTCACGCCCGCGATGCGTGGGAGGAGGTGGTCGCCATCGTGCGCGAGGTGATGGGCAAACGAGGGCAGGGGGTGTTTCACTGTTTCCCGGCGGGCGTTGAGGGCGCGCGCCAGGTGCTGGAGATGGGCTACTACGTGTCTTTTACGGGTGTGGTGACCTTCAAGAACGCGCGGGCCGCCGCCGTCTTGGCAGAAGTGCCATTGGACCGCCTGCTTTTGGAGACAGACTGTCCATTCATGGCTCCTGAGCCCCACAGGGGCAAGCGCAACGAACCGGCCTACGTGCAGCTGGTTGCACAGAAGGCAGCTGCAGTGCTCGGTGTCCCAGTGGCACAGGTGGCGCAGGTTACCACCGGCAATGCCCGGCGCCTCTTCGGGTTACCAGAAACGACGCCGAGCTGAGTGAGAAGGCGTGCAGTTCAAGACAGTGCCGCGTCCCAAGCGTAGCCTGGGCCAGCATTTTCTTGTTGACCCGAACGTGGCGCGGAAAATCGTGCATGCCTTTGCGCCGCAACCCCAAGATGTGGTGGTGGAGATCGGTCCCGGCCAAGGCGCGCTCACTGCCTTGCTGGCTGGCAATGTCCGGCAGCTCTTCGCGGTGGAGCTGGATCGCACCCTGGCCGCGGCGCTCGCAGACCGCTTTGCTGGCATGCCGGGCGTGCAAGTGATGGAAGCCGACTTTTTGTCGGTGGAGTTGGCCGCGCTTGCACCTCCTCAGGCGCGTCTGCGCGTGATCGGCAACATACCGTACAACATCTCAGCGCCCATCATCTTTCGAGTTCTGGACCAGGCGGCGGTGGTCGAGGATATGCTCCTTATGCTGCAGAAAGAGGTCGCGCTGCGCGTAGTGGCGGGCCCAGGGAGCAAACAGTATGGGCCGCTTGCGGTGCACAGCCAGCTGCTCGCCGACGTGCGGCTGCTCTTCGATGTGTCGCCGCACGTGTTTCGGCCGCGACCCAAGGTGGACTCAGCCATTGTTCGATGGCGCTTCCTCGCCCAACCGCGCTTTGCTGTGGAGGATCGGGCTCTCTTTGCACGGTTTGTCCGGGCCGCATTCGGCCAACGGCGCAAAGTGTTGCGCAATGCCCTTGGCCGCCTGTGCGAGAGAAGCTTCCTGGCTGGATTGAACGAACCGCTCCTGGCCCTCCGTGCGGAGCAGGTGGGAGTGGGAGAACTGGTGCGCCTCTATAACCTGCTGACACCAGGCATCCGAGGGGCCAACCTTGCCACTGGCCAAAACAGAGGGCATCGTCCTGCACAGCCGTAGGCAGGGCGAGATGACCAAGTTCTTGACCCTGTACACCAAGGCCTTTGGCAAAATCAGCCTGGTGGCCAAAGGGGCCCGGAGCACCCGCAGTCGCTTCTGGGGAAGCCTGGAGCCTGCGAATTACGTGCACGTGGTCTTTTATCGGAAGGAGACCCGCGAGCTCCAGTTTCTTAGCCAGGTGGACATCGTAGAGCCGTTCTTGCGGCTCCATGCAGAGCTGGGGCGGATGGCGCTGGCCATGGTGGCCTGTGAGTGGGTGCTGCGGGCCGAAGTGAGCGAAGCACCAAATCCGGCTCTGTTTGCCCTGCTGGTTGAAACCCTCCGGGCTCTGGACACCTCGCCGCGGGGCTTGAAGAACGTGGTGCGCAGCTTCCAGATGCACTTTTTGGAGCTGCATGGCGTGCGGCCAGAGTTGGAGCGGTGTGCCCAGTGCGGTGCACAGCAGCTGGCAGGACCAGTAATTTTGGATGTAGAAGGGGGGCGGTACTTTTGCAGCAGATGTCGTCCGGCACCCGTTGGGGCGCTCAGCCCGGCGGCAATGGCGGCGCTTCGCTGGGTAGCACGTATGCCTCCTCTGCGCGCAAGCGAACTGCTGGTTGCCCCCGAAGTGGGTGCGGCGGTCGACAAGGTGCTGCAGCGGATGGCAAGTTACCACCTGGAGTCCCTGCGCGGGGTGCACGCACCCCAGGTGCTGGCAGAGCTTGAGGAAGAACTGCGGAAAGTACCAGGCGCAATAGATCACGTCAAGTCAGAAGACGAGGCCAAGAAAAACCATGAGCACTAGACCACCGGATGTGATGGATAAGCTGGTTTCTCTGTGCAAGCGCCGAGGTTTTATCTTTCAATCGAGCGAAATCTATGGCGGCATCACCAGCTGTTACGACTATGGCCCACTGGGCGTGGAGCTGAAGAAGAACATCAAAGAGCGCTGGTGGAAAGCGATGGTCCAGCAGCGGGATGACATCGTGGGCCTGGATGCATCCATACTCATGCACCCGCGGGTCTGGGAGGCCTCTGGACACGTGGAGGGTTTTCATGACCCCATGGTGGACTGCAAGGTCTGCAAACGTCGTTTCCGCGCCGACGAAGTGGAGGGTCCGCGCTGCCCGGAGTGCGGCGGAGAACTGACCGAGGCGCGCCAGTTCAACCTCATGTTCAAGACGCACATGGGGCCCGTAGAAGAGGAGGCCAGCATCGTCTACCTGCGCCCGGAGACGGCCCAGGGAATCTACGTGAACTTTCTCAACGTGCTGAATTCCTCGCGCAAGAAGATCCCCTTCGGCATCGCACAAATCGGGAAGGCATTTCGCAACGAGATCACCCCGGGCAACTTTATCTTTCGCACCCGCGAATTCGAGCAGATGGAAATGCAGTTCTTTGTGAAGCCTGGCACCGACGGCGAGTGGTTCGACTACTGGCGGGAGCAGCGGATGCAGTGGTACTACGACCTTGGGATTCGCCGGGAACGGCTGCGCTTCCACGAGCACGGCAAGGATGAGCTGGCGCACTATGCTGCTCGTGCCTTCGATATCCAGTACGAGTTCCCTTTCGGCTGGAAGGAGCTGGAAGGCATCCACAATCGCACCGACTTTGACCTGTCACGGCATCAGCAGTATTCCGGCAAAGACTTGACCTACTTCGACGACCAGACGCGCGAGCGCTATGTGCCGTACATCATAGAGACCTCTGCGGGCGTGGACCGCACGCTTTTCACGTGCCTGGTGGAGGCATATGATGAGGAAATCGTTGAGGGCGAACTGCGCGTCGTCCTGCGCCTGTCGCCCAAGGTGGCACCCATCAAGGCCGGTGTCTTTCCGCTGGTCAAGCGCGACGGTATGCCCGAGCTGGCGCACAAAATTGTGGACATGTTGCGTCCGCATTTTATGGTGTTTTATGACGAATCTGGGGCTATTGGTCGACGTTATCGCCGGCAGGATGAAGCTGGCACGCCCTTTGGCATTACTGTCGATTCGCAGTCCTTGCAGGACCAGACTGTGACGGTGCGCGAGCGCGACTCGATGCGGCAGGAGCGCGTGGCTATAGACCGGCTGGTGGAGTTGCTACGCGAGCGTGTGGCTTAGCGAATCAGGGTTTCTCTGGTGGCTCTGCAGGAGGCGCGGGGGGCTTTTGCGCGGCGAGCATCTCCCGGAGCTTGTTTAGGATGCGTGCCACGCGTTCCCGCTCCTGTCTGATCCGTTCCAGCTCCTGCTCGGCTTCTTCTGCAGCGTGCTTTTCCTTGGCAAGCTGCCGAACGACTTCTTCACTCACGGGCGCATTGCTGGCCGGTAGAGGGGGCTTGTCCGACGGTGTGCGCTCGTGGGGCCGGTTGCTATGAACCACCAGCTGAGCAACGAGCCGCAGGCGCCAAGGCGGGTAGTTGTCAAAGTCGTGCCCCACGCGGGGCAGAGCGCCGGAATAGACGGTTTGGTCGGAGGCGTTGTAGAGTCGCACGTCCAAGGCACTCCCGAGGGTGAGCCACCATGTGCAGCGGTAGAGAACGGAGGGCGAAAGGTACGCATAGTTCTCCCTGCTATATGCGGTCACCGGCGGCTGCTGCAGAAAGTGGTTTCCGCTCAAGGTAACGGCAAAGACGAAGGGAGAGCGACGGAGTGTGACGCCCACCGCCCATAGCCACTGCCGAGAGGAAGACCGGGCGGCGATGCTATCGTCGGGAGCGTCAGTGAGGCGCTTGCCCAGGTCGTTATGGTTTAGCAGCCCCACGGCAAGGTCGACGGCCACGCCATGATCCGGAGAGCCAGGCGCCGTGTCAACGCCCAGGAGGCCGCGCGTGCAGAGTTCGATGCGCCCGGCCGAGTAGGGCTCAAGGACCACATTATGGTACTTGGCAAGCGGAACGCGTGCGCTTAGATGCGCGCCAAGCCGCAGGTGGCCGGAAGCCGGGCCAAACCCGTTCAAACACGCAGAGAGGAACAGATCGTCAGGGAGGTTGAAACCAGGCGCGACCTTGTGGTTGTCCTGGTAGAGCACTTGCCGAATCCCCACTTCGAGGTGATTGCTGACGGCATAGCGGAAGCCGACGGTCCCCTGGATGTCCCAGTACGTGACGTGCACCAGGTCTCCGAGCGCGGATTTGAACTCAACCTGTTTGAAGTACACTTCAGAGTATGCGATGGCGAGGAGTTCGCCCCGAGGCAAAGATTGCGCAGTAGGGTTGAGGTACATCCCTGAAGGCCATTCTGTGGCGTTGAGTGGCACAGTGAGGAGAGCGCACAGAAAGGCCCGGGAGAGTCGGGCAATAGTCCTCATGGCATCCCTGTGTCGACAAAATCGACTTGACGGCGGTAATTTAGCAAATGTGCTGGAGATTTCCAAACCATTTGTGGTACAGCGGGAGGCAATGCGTGGACAAGCTCAAGCGTCTTGACGAGTTTCGCGGGCGACCGGGCCCGCTTTTGGTTGTGATCATGGACGGCGTGGGGATATCCCAGGAGGAGGAAGGGAATGCGGTACTTTTGGCGCGTACCCCCACCCTGGACTGGCTTTTCGGGCACTGTCCCCATCTGTTGCTTCAGGCCCACGGCACCGCAGTAGGGCTGCCTTCTGACGACGACATGGGTAATTCGGAGGTGGGACACAACGCCATCGGCGCGGGAAGGGTCTTTGACCAGGGTGCAAAGCTCGTCAACCGCGCGCTGCGCACCGGCGAGATGTTCGCCGGCCCGGTGTGGCGTCGCCTCATCGACAACTGCCTCCGTCACCACACTCCGTTGCACTTTATCGGGCTCTTTTCCGACGGCAATGTGCACAGCCACATTGACCATCTTAAAGCGATGCTGCTGCAGGCTAAGCGCGAAGGAGTCGAGAAGGCCAGGATCCATGTGCTCTTGGATGGGCGCGATGTGGGGGAGACGTCCGCGCTGGAATACGTGCGCCCTTTCGAGGAATTCCTGGCGACGCTCAACAGGGAGGGAGTCGACTACCGCATTGCCAGTGGTGGCGGCCGCATGAAAATTACCATGGACCGGTACGAAGCCAATTGGGACATGGTGGCCCTTGGGTGGAAGACCCACGTGCACGGTCTCGGCGAGCAGTTTCGCTCGGCAGAGGAGGCGATCACCACCTTCCGTACCCGGCACCCAGGCGTGATTGACCAGGACTTGCCCCCCTTTGTAATTGCCGAAAACGGTCAGCCGGTGGGTAGGATCGAAGACCACCACTCGGTGATCTTTTTCAACTTTCGTGGCGATCGCGCCATCGAGATCAGCCGTGCCTTTGAGGAGGATGACTTTGACAAGTTCGACCGCAGCCCCAGGCCGCAGGTGGAATATGCCGGCATGATGCAGTACGACGGCGACCTGAAGATCCCCAAGAGCTACCTGGTGGCTCCCCCTGCTATCGACCGTACGATGGGGGAACTCCTGGTGGGTGCAGGCGTGCGGCAATTCGCATGCAGCGAAACCCAGAAGTACGGCCATGTGACCTACTTCTGGAACGGCAACCGCAGTGGCAAGTTCAATGAGGAGCTTGAGGAGTACGTGGAAATCCCCTCCGACATTGTGCCCTTCGAGCAGCGCCCCTGGATGAAGAGTGCCGAGATCACGGACCGCACCATCGAGTTGCTCAGAAGCGGCCTCTACCGGTGGGGACGGATCAACTACCCGAATGGCGACATGGTGGGGCACACCGGGGTGTTGCACGCTGCCATTGTCGCCGTGGAGGCGGTGGACCTGGCGCTGGGGCGGCTGCTGCCCGTCATTCGCGAGCTGCACGGGCTTGCCATCATCACCGCCGACCATGGGAACTCCGAGGAGATGTTCGAGCGCAAGAATGGCAAGGTGGTGACCGACGCCAACGGCAACCCCAAGGCCAAGACCAGCCACACGCTCAACCCCGTGCCGTTCATTATCTACGATCCGGACTATGCAGGCGAGTACCGCCTGAGGGAGCAGGTGCAGCGCTGCGGTTTGAGCAACATTGCCGCCACCATCATGAACCTGCTGGGGTTTGCGGCGCCAGAGGACTATGACGAGAGTCTTGTCGAATTCCGGCGCAGATAGTAGTTGACCATGAATCTGATTTTTCTTACATTGTGACCGGTTAGGCGATGGACCCGCAATGAACGAGCTGAGCGCCATCGAGTTCATTGAGCACACCGGCGACATCGGTGTGCGGGTGCGCGCGCCCGAGCTGAAAGAGCTCTTTGTGCGGGCAGCGCAGGCGACGTTCCAAATCATCTGCCCGCAGTGCAAGGTGGAACCTGCCGTGGAGCGCGCTATCTCTGTGGCAGGCGGAGACCTCGAAGAGCTGCTGGTGAATTGGCTCTCAGAGCTCAACTATTGGTTCTGCACGGAGCAGGAACTTTACGGCCACTTTTGCATAAGCTCATTGGACAAAAGCTCATTGCACGCCACGGTGCGTGGGGAGAAGGTTGATCTGCAGCGTCACAAGCTGCGGACCGAGATCAAAGCGGTCACCTACCACAAGCTCTATGTGCGGCAGGCAGAGCATGGTTGGGAAGCGCAAGTGATTTTTGACATCTGACCCTGGAGAGTTTCGCAGGGAGGATGGAGCGTCATGACCGAGCCAAAGTTGCGCAAGGTGAACGACTTCCTCTGGGAGATTCCCAGAGAAGGAAAGATGCGGGTGCCGGGACGCATCTATGCCTCGGCGGAGATGTTACCCGACGTGACGCGAGACAACGCGCACGAGCAAGTGGCCAATGTGGCACAGCTCCCTGGCATTGTCAAGTTTTCCCTGGCAATGCCCGATATTCATTGGGGATACGGGTTTCCCATAGGTGGGGTAGCGGCCTTCGATGTCTCAGAAGGTGTTATCTCGCCCGGTGGGGTGGGCTATGACATCAATTGCGGCGTACGTCTGCTGCGCACTGACCTGGAGCGAAAGGCCATCGAGCCGCGGATCAAGGAGGTGGTGGCGGCGCTCTTTCGCGCCATCCCCAGCGGCGTGGGCTCCAAGGGGCAGCTCCGGCTCAGTGCCCAAGAGGAGAAGCAGGTGCTTACCCAGGGGGCACATTGGGCCGTGCGCAACGGCTATGGCCGACCCGAGGATCTGGACAAGATCGAGGAGAACGGTCAGATGAAAGGGGCCGACCCCTCGGCGGTGAGCGCCAAGGCCATGGAACGAGGGCGGCCGCAGTTGGGCACCCTGGGCTCAGGTAACCACTTCGTCGAAGTGGGCTATGTGGAAGAAATCTTCGACCAGTCGCTGGCTGCCGCGCTGGGGATGTTCAAAGACCAGGTCACCATTATCGTGCACACAGGCTCGCGGGGGTTTGGGCACCAGGTCTGCGACGACTACATCGCGGTGATGCTCCGGGCCAGCCAGAAGTATGGCATCGAACTTCCCGACCGGCAGCTCTGTTGCGCACCGGTCAAATCGCCGGAAGGACAACAGTACCTCGCGGCCATGGCCTGCGCCGTCAACTTTGCCTTCTGCAACCGGCAGATGATAACCCATTGGGCGCGCGACGCGTTCGAGAAGGCCATGGGCATGAGCCCCCGGGATATCAACGTGCAGGTGGTCTATGAGGTGGCGCACAACATCGCCAAATTGGAGCGGCATGTGGTGGACGGCAAGGAGATGGAGCTCTGTGTGCATCGCAAAGGGGCGACCAGGGCCTTTCCCCCTGGGCACCCGGATGTGCCAGAGCAATATCGCACCATAGGGCAGCCGGTGTTGATCCCGGGAGACATGGGGCGCTACTCCTACGTGCTGGTGGGCACGCAGAAGGCGATGGAGGAGACCTTCGGCTCCACCTGCCACGGGGCCGGCCGGGTGATGAGCAGGCATCAGGCAATCAAGAGCGCCAAGGGACGCGCCCTGCATCGCGAGCTGGAAGATCACGGGATCTTCGTCATGGCTTCCAGTCGCGAGACTATGGCCGAGGAGATGCCCGAGGCCTATAAGGACGTCTCGCAGGTGGTGGAAGCCGTGCACGGCGCCGGTATTTCGGTGAAGGTGGCCAAGCTCCGCCCAATGGGCGTGATTAAAGGGTGAATCGACGGGGGTGTGCCGTGGAACGTGAACAGGCCAGGCAGCGAATCGAAGAGCTGCGCCAACAGATCCACTACCACAACTACCGTTACTATGTCCTCGATGCTCCGGAGATCTCCGATGCCGAGTACGACCGGCTGATGCGCGAGCTCATCGAGCTGGAACGGGAGTTTCCTGATCTGGTCACGCCGGACTCGCCAACGCAGCGCGTGGGTGCGCCTCCTCTGGAGGCTTTCGAGGCTGTGCCTCATGCCGTCCCCATGCTTAGCCTCGACAACGCCATGAATGAGGCGGAGTTGGTGGAATTCGACGGACGTGTCAAAAGGGCACTGGGCATCACCGGGGATTTGGAATACGTGTGCGAACCCAAGCTGGATGGCCTTGGCGTGGAGCTGGTCTACGTGGACGGACGTTTTGTCTTGGGTTCCACCCGGGGCGATGGCACCACCGGCGAGAATGTCACGCAGAATTTGCGCACCATCAAGAGCATCCCGCTACGGTTGTTGTCGACGGTCGAACCTCCTCCCCGACGCTTGGAGGTGCGCGGCGAGGTCATCATGGAGCGGGCGGCCTTCGAGGAGCTGAACCGCCAGCGGGAGATGGCAGGGGAACCGCTCTTTGCCAATCCGCGCAACGCCGCTGCCGGCAGCGTGCGCCAGCTGGATTCGTCCATCACCGCCTCTCGCCCTTTGGATTACTACTGCTATGCGCTTGGCAGGGTGGAGGGCACCTCGTTTGCGACCCAATACGAGTTCCTCCAGCGCGCCAAGGGGTGGGGCCTTAAGGTGAACCCGCACATCCGGCTGTGCCAGGGTTTGGATGAGGCGATCGCGTACCACCGGCAGATGCAGGAACTTCGTGATACCCTGGCCTACGAGATCGACGGGGTGGTGGTCAAGGTCAACCGGTTCGACCTGCAGGAGCGGCTGGGGGTACGTACGCGCAGCCCGCGCTGGGCGATTGCCTACAAGTTTGAGGCGCGGCAGGAGACGACCCAGATTGTGGACATTGTGGCGCAGGTGGGGCGCACCGGCGCCCTCACACCTGTGGCGGTGATGCGCCCGGTGCGAGTGGGAGGCGTGGAGGTGAGCCGCGCCACGCTGCACAACCAAGACGAAATCGACCGGAAAGACGTGCGCATCGGCGACTGGGTGATCGTGCAGCGCGCGGGCGACGTCATCCCCGAGGTGGTCGCCGTCATCACCTCGCGGCGAACAGGGCAAGAGCGACCGTATCGTCTTCCCTCCACATGTCCGGCATGCGGCGGGCCGGTAGTGCGCTTGGAAGGAGAGGCGGTGCACCGCTGTCAGAACATGCGCTGTCCGGCCCAGCTCAAGGAGCGGATCCGCCACTTTGCCTCCCGCCGGGCAATGGACATCGAAGGACTGGGTGATAAGCTGGTTGACCAGTTGGTGGACAAGGGGCTGGTCAAGGACGTGGCCGACATCTACACCCTGCAACGCGACCAGTTGGCGGCCCTGGAACGCATGGGCGAAAAGTCGGCGGATAACCTTTTGCGCGCCATCGATGCCAGTCGCAGCCGCACCCTGGACCGACTGGTGTTCGCCCTGGGCATCCGCTTTGTCGGGGAGCATGTGGCGAAGGTGTTGGTCAATGCCTTTGGCAGCATCGACGCCCTGGCGCGTGCCCGTCCTGATGAGCTGATGGCTGTGCACGGCATCGGCCCGCAGGTGGCAGGCAGCGTGCATCAGTTTTTCTCCCAGGAAGAAAACCTGCGCACGCTGGAAAAGCTGCGCCGGGCAGGTGTGGCCATGGCTCCGGCACCCAAGCCGAAAGCAGGCGTCCTGGCCGGGAAGACCTTTGTCTTCACCGGCGCCCTCTCCTCGTTCACGCGCGAGGAGGCCCAGCGTTTGGTAGAAGAACTGGGCGGCCATGCCGCCTCTTCCGTGAGCAAAAAGACCGACTATGTGGTGGTCGGAACTGACCCAGGTTCCAAGGCCGAAAAGGCCCGAGAGCTGGGCGTGCCTATGCTCTCCGAAGAAGAGTTCAAGAAGCTCATTGGCAGGTAAAGCCGTGCGCACACGTGGGCGAGCATTGTCCTGGGCATTCCTCACGGTGGCGACGGCCCTGATGGTTGCTGCGTGCGGGTCGTCGGCTAGGCGGGAAGAGGTCAGGCTCATCACTGTGGACCAGGAGCTCCGCCTGGGGGCGCTGTGCGCGGAGGAGGTGGCGCGCACCTTTTCTTTGTTTCGTGACGAAGAGCTCGGGCGGTACGTGGTCGACATGGGCACGCGTATAGCCACGCGCTCGGATTGGGCTGGTTTGCCGTTCACGTTCCGCGTCCTCGACAGCGAGGAGGTGTATGCGTTTGCCTTGCCGGGCGGACACGTCTTCGTTTCCAAAGGCATGGTGGCGGTTGCCGAAACTGCCTCCGAGCTTGCGGCGGTGCTGGCGCGTGAAATCGCCCACGTGGTGGAGCGTCATGGCGCTGAGCGGGTGACGCACCGCTACGGCCTTGCCCTCCTCAGCGAGTCCTTGGTGGGTACAAACCCAGCCATCGGTAGGGCCATCATCCGGGAGCTTTTTACCAGCAACGGCATTCTTGCGTACGGGCGCGAGGCTGAGGTAGGGGCAGACCTTCTTGCATTGCGGTACATGGAGAGAGCAGGCTACGATCCTCGGGGGATGGTGGCGCTGGTGGAACGACTCCGCCAACTCGAGCAAGAGCGCCCCGAAGCGCTGGCGAAATGGCGTGCGACGCACCAGCCGGCAAAGGTGCGTCTCCGGTGGTTGAAGAAGAAGTTGAAGGGCCTGTCGCCCGCGGAATATTCAGCAAGTGAGGATGAGCAGTTTCGTGCGCTGAAAGAGCGTGTGCGCGCTCAAGGCACGAAGTGACTTCTGCAAAGGGATTATCGAACTGGAGGAGGGTGCAATGAACAAGGAAACCGGTGCGTTTGTGAAGGGGCTGTTGATCGGCGGAGCCGTGGGTGCGATTCTTGCCCTGCTCTACGCTCCCAAATCGGGCAAGGAGACGCGCGAAGACATCAAGCGGCGTACTGAGGAGTTCCTGGAGGAGGCAGACCGCGAGCTGGCCGAGCTCAAGCGGCGTGCGGCCAACTTGGTGAGCCAGGGGCGTCGCAAGGCGGAAGAGCTCGCCGAAGAGGCAGAGGAAAGGGTGGAGAAGACTAAGGGCGCGATCGCCGAAAAGACCGGCAGACTACGCAGGGCCGTGGAGGCAGGGGCCCGTGCTTTCGCAGAAGAAAAGGGTAAGCAGGGCGCAGAGAGCTGATCAGATAAACGCTGCACAGGGTGGTGACTTTCTGCCCTCCCCGGGCGGGGAGATGCCCCTTTTCATGCCCGGCCACGCTGCGCCGGGACTGGTGATTCGGTCCCTGCATGAAGGAGCTCCGCCATGCTGACGTCCATTAGCGTCACGGTCATCGCGGCGTTCGTGGTGATTTTCGTCCTCGCGCTCATCCCTGTGCTTTTCCAGGTGCGGCGCACCGCTAAGGAGGCAGAAAAGCTCCTCGAAACCGTCCGTCTGCAGATCGCCCCCGTCGCGCACGACGTGGTGCGCGTAGTTGACGACGTGCGCGACATCGTCAAGCAGGCACAACGGCAGATGGACAAGGTGGAGGAGAGCGTCGACGCAGTGCGCGACACGGTGGTCAAACTGCGCGACGTGGAGTCTCTGCTGCGCGACCGCGTGGAGAAGCCGTTACTGGGAATCATAGGCACCATTGGGGCTTTGGTCAAAGGAGTACGCATTTTCATAGACCACATCCGCAGGTAAGGAGCCCATTGGTCGGGGTCTGCCCCAGGCAGTGAGAGGAAGGCCCTGTCGCGCGGGTGGGGTCATCGATGGGTTGAAGGGAAGACATGGATCAACCGCTGTGGCACACCCTTTCCGGTGAAGAGGTGCTGGCGCGCCTGGGGAGTGGGCCAAACGGGCTGAGCAGCGCCGAGGCGGCCCGGCGCCTGGCGCAGTATGGCCCGAATGAGTTGCAAGAGGCCGAGCAGATCTCGCGTTGGAAAATCCTGCTCAGTCAATTCAAGAATGTCCTCGTCATCATCCTCCTTGTAGCCACTGCCATCTCTGCGGCGCTGGGGCACCAAGTCGAGGCGCTCGCCATTTCGGCAATTGTACTCTTTTCCGTCTTCATGGGTTATCTACAGGAGTACCGCGCCGAGCGGGCTCTGGAGGCATTGCGGCGCATGGCCGCCCTCCGCGCCACGGTCATCCGTGACGGCAGCGAACAAGAGGTCCCCGCGCGCGAGATCGTCCCCGGGGACGTCCTGCTACTGTCGGTGGGCGACAAGGTGCCAGCAGACGGTCGCCTCCTGGAGGTGGTGAACCTGCAGGTGGACGAAGCGGCCCTCACCGGTGAGTCTACGCCAGTTGAAAAAGCCCTCCCCGCTCTGCAAAATGGCTCTGTGCCCCTGGGCGAGCGCGCGAACATGGTCTACAGCGGTACGGTGGTCACCTACGGCCGGGGGCGGGCAGTGGTGGTCGAGACCGGCACCCACACCGAATTCGGCCGCGTGGCCGAGCTGCTGAAGACGGTAGAGTCGGGCAAGACGCCGTTGCAGGAGAATCTCGCCCGGGTGGGGTCAATGTTGGCGCGTGCGGCGCTGGTGCTGGTTGCCTTGATCGGGCTTCTGGGAGTGGCGCGCGGCAAGCCTCCGTTGGAAATGTTCCTCTTTGCCATTGCCATGGCGGTGGCGGTTGTGCCAGAGGCACTGCCGGCAGTGGTCACCATCGCCCTCGCTTTAGGTGTGCAGCGCATGGCCAAGCGCAATGCCCTCGTCCGTCGACTCCCCGCCGTAGAAACCCTAGGCTGCGCCTCGGTGATTTGCACGGACAAGACCGGCACCCTCACCAAAGACGAGATGACCGTGCGTCGGTTGTATGTGGGGGGCGAGCTGATCGAAGTGACAGGCGTCGGCTATGAGCCTGTAGGCGAATTTCGCCGCGGGGGCGAGCCTCTTACCATCGAGGGCACAGACGGTCCGCTCCTGACCTTGCTGCGTGCTGCCGTGCTGTCTTCGGACGCGCACCTGGTCCGCCGGGAGGAGGACGGACGTTGGGCGATCAAGGGTGATCCCACCGAGGGGGCACTGATTACCGTGGCAGCCAAGGCTGGGCTCCGCAAGGTGGAGCTGGAAGAAGCATGGCCCAGAGTGCATGAGATTGCCTTTACCTCCGAGCGCAAGCGCATGACCACGGTACACCGCGGGCCCTCTGGTTTGGTGGCCTACGCCAAAGGGGCCCCCGAAGTGATCTTGGCCTCGTGCGCGTTTGCCGCGACTAACGAGGGGACCGTGCCCTTGACCGAGGCAGCGCGGCGGCGCATCTTGGCTACCGCTTCCTCGATGGCACGGGATGCCATGCGCGTGCTGGCGGTGGCCTGGAAGCCCAAGACCACCGCAGAGGACGCAGAGGAGAAGATGACCTTCTTGGGACTGGTGGGCATGGTGGACCCCCCTCGCCCGGAAGCCAAGGCCGCGCTCCAGAAGTGTCGGGATGCAGGAATCAAAGTGGTGATGATCACGGGCGACCACCCAGAGACCGCCCAGGCTATAGCCCGGGAGTTGGGGCTGACACAAGGCGGCATGGCTGTCACCGGCCGCGAGGTGGACGCCATGACCGATGAAGAACTCGAAGAGAAAGTCGAGCGGATCGACGTCTATTCGCGCGTATCGCCGAGCCATAAGCTGCGTGTGGTGACCGCACTGCAGAAGCGCGGGCACGTGGTCGCGATGACCGGTGACGGCGTCAACGACGCGCC
>JAPDPR010000044.1 GCA_034506335.1 candidate division KSB1 bacterium | reverse complement strand
CAAAGCCCAGCGCGTCCGCTCGCTGCTACGCGAAGAATTTGCGCAGGCCTTCCGAAAGGTGGATTGCGTTGTCACCCCCACATCTCCCACCACCGCTTTTGGGCTTGGCGAGCGCACCCAAGACCCGCTGACCATGTACATGTCCGACGTCTACACTGTGTCACCCAGCCTCTGCGGGCTCCCTGCGATTTCGGTGCCCTGTGGGAAGGACAGAAATGGGCTACCTATCGGCCTGCAGGTGATCGGCAGGTACTTCGACGAGGCAACATTACTCCGCGTGGCCCGGGCAGTAGAACTTACAGCCGGCCAGCTCTTCGCGCACGGACAATGAAGGGCGGAGCACCAGTGAGTGACAACTTCGAGACCTTTCCCGACGGTCTCGATGGCCAACCCACCGAAGACAGGGAAGGGGAGCCGATCGGAACCAGTGACTATGTGCCGAGCATTGGGCTCGAAGTTCACATTCAACTGTCCACTGCGAGCAAGCTCTTCTGCGGGTGTAGCACCGCGTTCGGGGCACCTCCCAACTCGGAAGTTTGCCCTGTCTGTCTTGGGCTGCCGGGTGCGCTGCCCGTGCTGAACCGGCGGGCCTTGGAGTATGCCCTGCGTCTTGGTCTTGCCTTAGGCGCAGAAATCGACAGCCATTGCCGTTTTGCCCGCAAGCATTACTTTTACCCGGACCTACCAAAGGGGTACCAGATCACCCAGTACTGGACGCCTCTCTGTCGGGGAGGCGCAGTGGAATTCCAAATTGATGGCATGCGCCACGCCGTGCGACTGCGGCATATCCACCTTGAGGAGGACGCGGGGAGATCCGTGCACGCGGAGCTTTACGTCGGCGAGGATGAAACTTTGGTGGACATGAATCGCTGCGGTGTACCTTTGGCGGAGGTGGTCACCGAGCCGGAGGTCCGCTCCCCGAGGCAGGCGGCAGCCTTGGTGGCAGAGTTGCGCCGCATTGTCCGCTTCCTGGGTATTTGCGACGGTCACATGGAGCGAGGCAGTCTGCGGTGCGACGCCAATATCTCGGTGCGCAGGCGTGGCAATAGTTCCCTCGGGCAGCCCACGGAGATCAAGAACCTCAATTCCCTGCGGGCAGTGGAGCGGGCCTTGACCTTGGAGATGGCGCGGCAGCTGAACCTGTGCCGCCAGGGCAAAACCGTGGCTCACCAGACACTCGGCTGGGATGCCAGGGCACAGCGCCTGGTAGTGATGCGGGCAAAAGAGTATGCCCATGACTATCGGTACTGTCCCGAGCCGGACTTGCCGCCGGTGCGCATCAGTAGGCTCTTGTTGGCCAAGTTGCGCCGCGAGTTACCTGAGCTCCCTCATGCCCGTATGCAACGCTTTCAGGAGCAATACGGCTTGCCGGCGGAACGGGCCTACCAGATGACGGACCATGCTCCGGTGGCGGACTACTTTGAAGAGGTCACTGCCGTCGTGAAGGCGCCCGAGCTGGTCTGTAATTGGCTACTCGGCCCTCTGCTCCGTCTGGCAAAGGAGCTGGGCCTGCCTGAAGGACTTATGCCGGTACCGGCCGCGTCCCTCGCCGATTTGCTGGTGCAGGTGAAGAAAGGTGCGCTAAGCGACTATGCCGCTCGCAGGGTGCTCCCTTCCTTGGCCGCCGGGGGCACGGTGCATGAAGTGCTCCACAGTCTGCCTGCTGTCGCGCGCGAGGAAAGTGTTGGCGTCATCGAGGAAGTGCTTGGTGCTCACCCGGAGCTCGTGGCCCGGTACGCGCAAGGCAAGTCCCAACTGCTCGGTTTCTTCATGGGCGAGGTCATGCGGCGACTTCAGGGCGTTGTCGACCCGGGTGAGGTCATGGCTCTGCTGAAAGAGCGCCTTAACCGGGGCGGTACCACGGGCACACCAGAGAAACCGTCAGAGGGCTGACAGTGGATTCACACGTGACTTTCCTGCAGATGCTGCGCTGCGCGCGGTGTGGGGCGGCCTATCCGAGCGATCAGGTCCTGAATCTTTGTCGCTGCGGCTCCCCCCTGTTGGCAGAATATGACTTGCAAGCCGCGCGGCGACGCTTGCGGCCCGAGGTGTGGCGTTCGCGGCCACCAGGTGTGTGGCGCTACCATGAGCTTTTGCCGGTACAAGAGGCCCACCATGTGGTGAGCCTGGGCGAAGGGGGTACGCCTCTTTTCAAGCTCAGGCGACTCGGCGCCTCAGTGGGCCTGAGCAACCTCTTCGTCAAAGACGAAGGGCAAAATCCCACAGGGTCGTTCAAGGCGCGGGGTCTGGCTGTGGCCGTCTCGAAGGCGCGGGAGCTGGGGGTGACTAGGGGTGCCATCCCTTCGGCCGGCAACGCTGGCGGCGCCCTAGCCGCCTACGCTGCACGCGTGGGCCTGCGCGTGGATGTGTTCATGCCTGCGGATGTGCCCGAGATGTTCAAAATGGAATGCCGTCTCTACGGAGCCACTGTCCACCTAATAGATGGCCTCATTAGTGATTGTGGCCGGGCAGTGCAGGAGCGCCAAGCAGAGGAGGGGTGGTTTAATTTTTCTACGTTCAAAGAGCCCTATCGCCTGGAAGGCAAGAAAACGATGGGGTATGAGTTGGCGGAGCAGTTTGAATGGCAGCTGCCCGAGGTGATCGTTTATCCGACAGGTGGGGGTACTGGCTTGGTGGGTATGTGGAGGGCATTTCAGGAACTCTGCGAGTTAGGGTGGTTGAGGGGTTCGCTGCCGCGCATGGTGGCGGTACAGGCGAAGGGGTGCGCGCCCATTGTTTCGGCTTTTCGAGCAGGTGCAGAGCGCGCCGAAGCGTGGCCTCAGGCGCAGACCGTGGCACTGGGGCTTCGCGTTCCTCAGGCGATCGGCGATTTTCTCATGTTGCGGGTGCTGCGAGAGAGCAACGGCACGGCCATAGCCGTTGATGACCGGGCAATTGTGCAGGCACTTCGGGAGCTGGCGTGCCAGGAGGGACTCTTTGCCTGCCCAGAAGGGGCTGCCACCTGGGCCGCCTGCAAGCAGCTGGTGTCCCAGGGGTGGATTAGGAAAGATGAACACGTGGTGCTCTTCAATACCGGCTCTGGGATGAAGTACGCAGAGGTCCTAGGGTCGGTCACGTCCGCAGAACCGGCATGAGCCTGGGGTGCGGAAAAAGTATTGACAAAGTTGATTTCTTTTTCTAAATTGGCAAGCACTTGGCGCTCGCAGAGTCGGTCCAGGAGTGGAAGACGGGGAGCGGGTGAGCGATGGCCGCCGCGGCGACGGCCTTTTTTGCTCCAGGGGGCGTCGTGCGTCTTTGTTCTGGAGGCAGGATGAAAGAGGCAAAGCTACGCAAACTGATCAAGCTCGTCGAAGAGAGCGACATCGAGGAGCTGGAGATCTCCTCCTGGGGAAAGAGCGTGCGGATTCGGAAGACGGTCTTGGACCACCGCCCCTCGCCTGCGGTACCAGCGCGGCCGGAGACAACGGTCGTCGTTGAGTCCCCGCTACCGCCAGCTCAGGCACCTGCCGCGTTGCCGACTCAGGAGGCAGCTCCCCAGCCGGTCACGCCTCCCGCGCAGGACATCATCGAAATCAAATCCCCGATGGTGGGCACCTTCTATCGTCGCCCGTCACCCGAGGCAGAGCCCTATGTGGAAGTGGGCGACATCATCTCCCCAGGAAAGGTGCTGTGCATCATCGAGGCGATGAAGCTGATGAACGAAATCGAGTCGGAGGTCTCGGGCAAGATTCTCAAAATCCTGGTGGAGAACGCGCAGCCGGTGGAGTACGGCCAGCCTCTCTTTCAAGTACAGTTGCTGTGAGGGACTCGGCACGAGATTGGGTACCGGATCGAACTGGTAGAGGCGGAGCCGAGGCGGTGTTCAAGAAGATCCTCATAGCCAACCGCGGAGAAATCGCGCTGCGCGTGATTCGCGCCTGCAAGGAATTGGGCATTGCCACCGTAGCAGTGTATTCCGAGGCAGATGCCGATTCACTTCACGTGCGTTTTGCCGACGAGGCGGTCTGCATTGGGCCCCCTCCTGGCCACCAGAGCTACATGAACATCCCGCGCATTATCGCCGCCGCTGAGGTCACCAATGCCGATGCCATCCACCCGGGCTATGGCTTTCTGGCCGAGAATCCACACTTTGCCGAGATCTGTGAAAGCTCAGGCATCGCCTTTATCGGCCCGTCGGCGGCGACCATCGCCTTGATGGGCGACAAGGCGGAGGCGAAGAGGACGATGGCCAAGGCGGGTGTGCCGGTCATCCCGGGCAGTGATGGCACTGTCAACGACAAGCGCGAGGCACTGCGGATCGCCGAGGAGATCGGATATCCAATAATCATAAAAGCGGTCGCGGGCGGTGGCGGGCGAGGCATGCGCATCGTGCGCAGGCGTCAGGATTTCGAGAATGCCTACTTGACGGCGCGCAGCGAAGCGGAGTCTGCCTTTGGTAACCCCCAGGTCTACATTGAAAAATACTTCGAAAACCCTCGGCACATTGAAGTGCAAGTGTTGGGTGATAGTTACGGCACTGTGGTGAGCCTGGGGGAGCGTGAGTGCTCCATTCAGCGCAAACACCAGAAACTGATCGAGGAGTCACCATCTCCTGCAGTTGATAGCCGGCTGCGGGCCAAGATGAGCCGGGCCGCTCTCCGTGGGGCCAAGGCAGCTCAGTACCGCAGCGCCGGCACTATCGAGTTCCTTCTTGACGAGGACGGCCAGTTCTACTTCATGGAAATGAACACTCGTATCCAGGTGGAGCACCCGGTCACCGAGATGGTCATTGGCATTGACCTGTTGAAAGAACAGATTCGCCTGGCCGCTGGCGCCAAGCTCGACAAGCGCATCGGCGAATATCACCTGCGGGGTCATGCCATCGAGTGCCGCATCAACGCTGAGGACCCTGATGCCAATTTTCGGCCCTCCCCGGGCAGAATCACCGGCCTCCACACACCAGGTGGGCCGCGGATTCGCGTGGACACCCACGCCTATGCCCAATACCAAATCCCCCCCTTTTACGATTCGCTGATCGCAAAGGTCATCACCCACGGCCACAACCGGGAGGAAGCTATAGGGCGCATGGAGTGGGCACTGGAAGAGTTCGTGATCGAGGGGGTCAAGACTACCATCCCCTTACACAAGCGCATCATGCGGGACCCTGATTTCCGTAGAGGGCACTATTCAACTAAGTTTCTCGAGCAATTCGAAAAGAAAGGAGGAATGTGATGGACGTCCCAAAGGAGCTGCTGTACACCAAGGATCACGAGTGGCTGCGGGTTGATGGTGACATCGGGACGGTCGGGATTACCGCGTTTGCCGCTGGAGAGCTGGGCGATGTGGTATTCGTGGAACTTCCGGCAGTCGGGGCCCAGACCAAGCAGGCGGAACCATTTGGCACCATCGAGGCCGTGAAGGCTGTCAGCGATCTCTATGCCCCGGTGAGTGGACAGGTGGTGGAGGTCAACGAGGCTCTGAGCGACAAGCCGGAGGCGGTAAACACCGACCCGTATGGCGAAGGCTGGATGATCAAGATCAAAATAGCGGACAAGGCCGAATTGCGCAATTTGCTGAGCCCGGAGGCCTACCAGGCTCAAATCTCGTAGCCACGCCAAGGTATGTTCGGTTCACTGCTCTGAAGCCACCTGAGGATACCGGACGATGAAGCGCACTTTTACGCATCTACTCCCTTCCACCGAAGAACAACGAGCCGAGATGCTCAAAGCGATTGGCGTGAAGGACTTTGTCGAGTTGTTGGCCCCCATCCCAGAGCATCTTCGCCTGAAGGGTCCACTTTCTCTGCCCGAACCCCTTTCGGAGTACGAGGTAACGCGGTTGCTGACGGACCTGGCAGAGCAGAATACGACCACGGGCCAGGCCACCTGTTTCCTCGGTGGAGGCGCCTATGACCACTTCGTGCCCGCAGCAGTCGGGCACATCACCTCGCGCCCAGAATTCTATACCGCCTATACGCCATACCAGCCCGAAGTGAGCCAGGGCACATTGCAGGCCATTTACGAGTATCAGAGCATGGTGTGCATGCTCACCGGCATGGATGCCTCTAACGCCTCCATGTATGACGGTGCCTCTGCATTGGCCGAAGCTGCCCTCCTCGCCTTCAATCATACACAGCGACGCGAGATATTGGTGTCGCGAGCGGTCAATCCGTTCTACATCGAGGCGATACGCACGTACTGCCATGGCCAGGGGATTGAAGTACACTTTGTCGATCTGGAGGACGGGGCAACCGAGGTGGACAATCTGAGGGGCCTCATCAGTGAAAAGACCGCAGGGGTGATTGTCCAACACCCCAACTTCTACGGCTGCTTGGAGGATGTGGCTGAGCTGGCCACCGTGACGCATCAGGCCGGTGCGCTGTTCATCACCTCAAATGACCCCATCTCCTTGGGGCTTTTGCAGCCACCGGGTGCCTACGGTGCAGATATCGCCACCGGGGAAGGGCAACCCCTGGGAGTGCCCTTGAGCTATGGCGGGCCTTACCTAGGGATATTTGCGGCGCGACAGGAGCTGGTACGCCGCATGCCCGGCAGGATTGCGGGCCAAACCGTGGATACCGAAGGGCGCACGGGCTATGTGCTCACGTACCAGACACGTGAGCAGCACATTAGGCGGGAGAAGGCCACCTCAAACATCTGTACCAATCAGGCCCTGGTAGCGCTAGCGGCCACGGTCTATTTGGCGCTGATGGGCAAGCACGGCTTGCGTGCAGTGGCCAATCTCTGTGTGCAAAAGAGCCATTACCTGGCTGCAGAGATTGCCAAGGTGCCAGGGTTTCGACTCAAGTTCGGCAGGCCTTTCTTCAAAGAGTTTGTGGTGGAGACTCCGGTTCCAGCAGATGAGATAGTCGAAACGTTGAGCAAGAAAGGAATTTTGGCTGGGCTGGCGCTGGGGCGATATGAGGCGGCGCTGAGCAATTGCCTTTTGATCGCGGTCACCGAAAAGCGGACAAAGAAGGAGATGGATGGGTTAGTTGCCGCCCTCCGTGAATGCACCCGTGCAAAGGCTTGAGCGGCACAACTCGGCAACTTTGGCACAAAAAGGCTTGACTTTTTCCTGCCAAATTTGTAAATTTGCATCACAAAACATGAAGGAGCATGCCTAGAGAGAGTTTGCTACCAGGTCTGTACCCGAATATTGTACTTTTGTAAGGGCTGCTTGTCTGCCCAGGTGAGGGGGCGGAGTACAAATTCACTGACCGGCGGCGAACTCTTTCTTTTTTGGCGCCGAATGTCATGAGGTGGTGGCTGCACGGGTGCAGGCCAGCGAGTTCATTCGGCGTTTGTTGTTTTACCGTTACGCATGCGTGGCTATGCCGGGAGGCGATGGGTGGTGGCCGGGAGTCTGAAAATGATTGAGGAGGTCTGAGCGATGAAGAAGACAATTGCTGTCTGCATGATGGCACTGGCCCTCGCGGTTTTCGCCGGACAGGCGGCCGCTGGGGGTGTAAGCAAATCGGCGGTGCTGTTCTTGCGCATCGCCCCTGGAGCGCGGGCTGCGGGCATGGGAGAGTCCTTCTGCGCCGTAGCCGACGATGCCACGGCAGTCTTCTGGAATCCCGCCGGACTGGCCTTCCAGAAGGGCAGGGAGATTAGCTTGATGCACGCGAAATGGCTCCCTCAGCTCGCCGATGACCTCTTTTATGAATTCGGCGCCTTCCGCCTTCCCATCGAGGGACTCGGGACCTTCGGGTTCAACGTCACCTACATCAACTATGGGGAGCAGATCTGGACCGGAGAAGAAGGGCCAGAAGAGTTGGGGCGCTTTACGAGCTATGAATTCGCCGTGTCGGCGCACTATGCTACCTTGCTCAATGAGAACCTGGGATTAGGACTTAGCATGCGCTATATCCGTTCCTCCCTTGCGGATGTGCCGATTGGTGCTGCAAAGGACCCGGGCAAGGCAACCGGATTCTCTATGGACCTCTCGGCATTGTACAAGGCGCCCTGGTTGCGCGGGTTGTCCTTGGGCGCTAACCTCTCTAACATGGGACCCAAGATAACTTACGTCGACGCGGACCAAGCGGACCCTCTGCCCACCAACTTGTCACTGGGCGCTTCCTATCGTTTAGTGGACACCGAATACAACCGGCTGACGTTAGCAGTTCAGGGTGACAAAGAACTGGTACGCCGGTACAAAGACGGTACTTCCGATCCTTTCTACAAGGCACTCTTTACCTCCTGGACAGATGACTCGTTCAGTGAAGAACTGAAGGAGTGGATCATCGGCGCTGGAGTCGAGTACTGGTACGCGAACTTGATCGCCCTCCGCGCGGGATACCACTATGATGAGCTGGGCAAAGTCAAGTTCCCCAGCTTTGGCGCCGGGATCCAGTATTCATTGTACCGTTTTGATTTTGGTTACGTGGCCGCGGCAGAAGGACACCCCCTTGCGGGGACCATGCGTTTCTCCCTGACCATTGGTTTTTAGCCGGCCACGGACATTGACGCACAACCACATGGGCAAGCAAAGGGGCCGGATCCTTCTGGGCTGGCTCCCGGCTTGCCTTTTTTGAATCTCCTCGGGCCGAAGAAGAGTGCTCTCAGGTGACCAAGATAAGGAGCCGATTGTACGTGAGGTGGGAAAGGGAGAGCATCGGCGCATTGTTGGCGATGCTGCTGCTGGGCGCCGCCGGACAGAGTTTGATGGCTGGCTCACCGGTGCCGCGGCCGCAGCTAGCCGTGTTGGGGCCTTCACAGAGTGACCTCGCCGGTCTCCCAGTTCATGCACGTGGCACGCGACAGATGCACGTGCTCGTGCTGCGGGTCGAGTTTCAACCTGACGAATTGGCCACGACCTCAGGCGACGGCACCTTTGACCTCCGCACCTCATCCACCGAAGCGATCAATCCGCCGCCCCACAATCGTACCTACTTCGATAACCAGTTGCGGGCTCTTGCCCACTATTACCGCACCGTGTCCAACGGCAAGCTCACGCTCAGCTGGGAGATTTATCCACTAGCGGAAGAGTCCAGCTACCGTCTCCCGCACGACATGAAGTTCTACAGCGGCTCCGGCGACGCGTCTGGTAAAGAAATGGGGTGGTCTCGCCTCCTTGCCGATGCGGTGCAGACCGCAGACAGCACACACGCCATCGACTTCAGTCAGTTCGATTGCTGCATTGTGTTTCACGCTGGAGTGGGGGCAGACTTTGAGTTGGACCTTGACCCAACGCCTTATGACATTCAGTCGGCCTTTGTGAATCTGGGCACGCTGCGGGCCACACTCGGCAATGGAGACCCAGCCTATCGCGGCATCCCAGTCAACCAGGGAACCCACTTTGTCCAAGAGGGCATTATTCTGCCTGAGACGGAAAGCCAGGAGGGGTACGAGATTGGTCTATTAGGCCCCATGGCTATGCTTTTTGGCGCGCAGCTGGGCCTGCCGAGCCTGAACGATACGGACAAGAACCGCCCGGCTATTGGGCGCTGGGGGCTCATGGACCAGGGGTCGATGAATCTGCAGGGTCTGGTGCCCGCCCAGCCGTGTGCCTGGTCCAAAGTCTTTCTCGGCTGGGAGGAGGCCGTTGAGTTACGTGGCAACCAGCAAGGCGTCCGGGTGGGCTCGGCGCTGGCCAAAGGTGCTCCCCGCATTTACAAGATCCCTATCAACCCCAAGGAGTACTTCTTGGTTGAGAACCGTCAGCGCGACGCCAATCGCGATGGCAGGGTGGTTTGTCGGGACGCAAAAGGCCAGCGTGTCGAAATCCTAGAAGACGGGCGCCTCCTTCCCGTCGGGTGGGCAGGGACGATCGTTCAGGTGGATGAGTACGATTTCGGCCTGCCTGGTTCCGGCATCCTGATTTGGCATGTGGACGAGAGGGTTATTGAAGCAGGGTACGCGGACAACCGCGTCAATGTAAACCCCGAACACCGTGGCGTGGACCTGGAAGAATGCGACGCGGCGCAGGATATCGGCTACTACTTTGGATTCCCCACCTTTGGCTATGACGCAGGGGACTACTGGGACCCGTGGTGGGCCGAGAACGAGTCCCACAAGCGGGCCAATTCGTCCGCGGAAGTGGTGTTCGGGCCCTCCACTATGCCCAATAGTCGTGCTTACAGCGGCGCCGACACCAGGATCACCCTGTCGGGGTTCTCTTTGTCGGATTCGGTCATGAGCTTTGACCTGCGCCACGAGGCCTTGGTAACGGGGTTCCCGCAGTTCATAGGAGTGAACAGGGACGTCACCGGGCTAGCCGCCGCGCCATTGAGCGCAGGCAGAGGAACAGCACTTCTTGTGGCGGCGACCGCACACGCGGTGTTCGCCTGGTACGGGAACGGTCAGAAGGTAATAGCCAACCCGGAGAGGAGTGGCCTCGTGACGCTGCACGGTGACACGGTGTGGTATCCCGTGGCGCTTTTCGCTGAGGTGGAGTCACCCATTGCCCATTCCCCGGCGCTCGGCGACATAAACGGTGACGGCAGCGTGGATGTCGTGGCCTGCTGTAGCAAAGGGGAGGTCTTGGTTTGGCGGGTGACTGACGAGGACCACGATGGCAGGGCTGACCTACTGGCCAAGGCGAGCTTCAGAGGCGCCCCCACTTCTGACTTGCTTCTTGCTCCTGGTCATGACCCCTGCGTGTTTGTGGGCACGGCTGATGGCGTGCTTCACGCGTTCTCCTGGCGGGCAGAGCAATTGGTGGAGGGATGGGCCATCGCCCTATTTTCCGAGGCGGTAACAGGTCTTGCATGGGATGGTCAGCGTGTCGTTGGTACCTCGGCCGGTGGAGGTGTGGCAGCTCTAGATGGTCTCGGGGCTATCCAGTGGTTTACCCCCGCCCCGGGGATTGGGGAAAGGAGCGAGCCGGTGCTTGCAGACGTCGATGGCGACGGCCTCCTTGAGGTCGTTGTTGTGCGCGCCGAAGGCCTGGTCTTTGCGCTCCGCCTGGATGACGGGAAGCTTCTCGCCGGCCCAGGACAGGTCCATGGCCAGCTCTTGCCCGGAGCGGCTGCGGCTGATTTTGACGGAGACGGGCTCCCGGAAGTCGGGGTTGCAAGCTCCACGGGGCTGTACGGATTTGAAGCCACGGGGGTCATTGCGAACGATCTGTGGCTATCCTTCCTTAGCCCTGAGCAGAGCGGCTACGCGGCCTCCCCGCC
This sequence comes from candidate division KSB1 bacterium, assembly GCA_034506335.1. Lineage (NCBI taxonomy): Bacteria > Pseudomonadati > Candidatus Zhuqueibacterota bacterium. The sequence continues at coordinate 22,877 of JAPDPR010000044.1, read as the reverse complement.
AGTGGCAGGAGACTTGGACGGAGACGGCATCGCCGAAATGGTGGCCTACGTGCCGGGCACAGGCATAGTGGGAGTCAAGCTGGGCGGAGGCCTGGTGCCAGAGTTGAGTTTTTCAATGGGGGGCGCGGCAGCATTTACCCCGCTCCTCTGCGATCTGGACGGCGACGGTAGCGCAGAGGTCGTCGCTCTGAGCCAGGATGGTTTCCTCTACGCGTGGTCGCCAGCAAGAAGGGTCGAATCTGCCTCCCTACCCTGGCCGCAGTATCGCGCAGACGCGTGCCATCAAGGAGTCCTGCTTGCACCCTCCCAGCCGCGGCAAAAGGCTGGGCGCCTGTTTGCCAGCCGCTCTGTGTACTGCTACCCCAATCCCAGTACTGGCGATAAGGTGTTTCTTCGCTACCAGCTTGTCGAGCCGGTGGACCGGGTGAATATTCGGGTGTACGACCTGACCGGAGAATTAGTCGCCGAGTTGGAGGGAACGCGCTATGCCATGGGAGATAACGAGGTGCCCTGGAATGTTGGCCAGGTGCAAGCGGGTGTGTACCTGGGCAGAGTTGAGGCCACCAAAGGCAATAGCACACAGGTCGAATTGGTCAGAATAGCGGTGGTCAAATAGAGCGGCAGCCAGCTAAGGTGAAACGGCCGGGACACAATTGGCTTCTCTTCGTTCTTGCTGCCTTGGTTATAGCTGTGGGAACCACGCACAGCCAGCAGGGGGAGTACAACCACCCTGAGTTGGATTGGTTCACCCTGGAGACGGAGCACTTTGCGGTGCACTTTCACGAGGGGGCGGAACGCACTGCCCGCGAGGTGGCGCGCGTTGCCGAACAGATCTATAGCCCGGTCACGGAGCTGTACGGATATCGTCCCGATGGGAAGGTTCACTTTATCATCAAAGACTATGACGACAATTCCAATGGGGCGGCATACTACTACGACAACAAGGTAGAAATTTGGGCACCGCCGATGGATTTTGACCTGCGTGGGACGCATGCCTGGGTCCCCAACGTGGTCACGCACGAATTCTGCCATCTAGTAAGCTTGGGGGCTACACGCAAGATATCCCGTCGCGTGCCAGCGTTCTACTTCCAGGCGGTTGGCCGCGAGGACGAACGGCGCCCCGACGTGGTGCTTGGTTTTCCAGACCGCATCGTTTCCTACCCTTTACCCATGACCATAGTGCCAATGTGGTTCGCCGAAGGCATGGCTCAGTATCAGCGAGCCTCTTTGGGTCACGACAGCTGGGATGCGCATCGCGATATGCTGCTGCGTACGGCGGTGACGGGTGGCGAACTGCTCTCTTTGGATGCCATGGGCGTATTCGGCAACAACAGCATTGGTAACGAACGGGTCTACAACCAGGGTTATGCCCTGGTCATGTACATCGCCCAGCGGTATGGGGAAGGAGCTCTGGCGCGTTTGTGTGCGGCACTGCGCCGACCTTGGCACGTGTCTATGAACGGTGCGGTGCAAAGCGTACTTGGGCTAACGGAGAAAGAGCTCTACGCGGATTGGGTTAGATGGTTGAATGAGCGCTATGAGGCACAGCTAGCTCCGGTGCGGGCGCGTCCGGTTGCGGGAAAGGTGGTGGTAAGCCAGGGCATCTACAACGTGCACCCTGTCTGGTCGCCGGATGGCAAACTCCTCGCATACGTGGGAGTGGGCGCCCGCGACTACTTGAGCCAGACAGCCCTCTTCGTGCAGGAGGGGAGTTCTTCACGGGTTACTGCCGTTGCCCAAGGGGTGCAGGGCAAGGTCTCCTGGTCCCCGGATGGGACGCGGCTCGTCTACGCCCGGCGACGCCTATGCGCCCACGGCTCGCGGTTGTGGGACCTGCATGTGTACGACCTGACGCGCAAGCGCGAAACGCGCCTTACCACAGGTCTCCGCACCCGCGACCCCGACTGGTCCCCTGATGGGACTACCATTGCTTTCGTCGTCGGCAGAGACGGCACCGACAATCTCTACACCATGCGTGCAGATGGGTCATCATTGACTCCTCTTACCTCTAACCATGGTGGTGAGACCATCTTTGGTCCGCGCTGGGCCCCAGACGGAAAACACATCGTGTTCGCAACCGGAAAGCCCCACGGCCGGGGGATCGTGATCATGGATGTGGCCACAGGCGCGACCCGTGTGCTTCTCAATCAAGGCGACGCCCGGGACCCGGTTTTCTCCCCTGACGGAGAATGGATCTACTTCAGCTGGGATCGCACCGGCATCTTCAACATTTACCGGACTGACTGCCTCGGCAGCAGCGTGGAGCAGGTGACGAACGTTGAGGGCGGCGCCTTCATGCCCCATGTGCATGGTACAGGCAGGTTGGTTTATTCCTCCTTCGCGTCAGATGGGTACAAGATCGCAGTCCTGGACACCCTGCCGCAGCCACCCGTGGCGGTCCTTTCTTTAGTCAAACCAGACCTTGAAGGAGATTCTCCGCCTCGGGCCAGCGTGGAGCACGTGGATGGGACCGACCCTTCGCTGGCCGCACGGCCGTATCGCATGACCTACACCCAGCTCGCACTTTTGCCTAGGGTCATGGTTGACTATGGGCGAGTGAAAGCAGGGAGCTATTTCTACTCTTCTGATATGCTCGACCGCTACTCGTTGCTGGGAGGGTTCGGCATCAACACGGCGCGCGACTTTGATGCCTTCGCGATCTTCGAGTACCGGCGCTTCGCGCCCACGATCTTCGTCGAGCTGTACTCCTTTTCGCTGCACATGGACGAGCGCATCGAGATTCTGCAGGGAGAACCCTTGTTGCCAGTGAAGCTGCGGTTCAACGTTTTAGAAGCTGAGATCGGAGCTCGATACTGGTTGTTTGACGCTCTGATGGTCCGGCCCGTCTTCTCGCACGCGGAGTACACGAGCAAAATCGCCGATTTCTACTTCCAGAACCGGCGTTGGTGGTCGCCGGCCAACACCTACTTCATTGGCAATCGGCTCGGATTCGACCTTGAGGCAGATCTCGTTCGGCGGGCCATGGACAGCGAGATTGCGCCAGCAGCCGGACGGAAGGTGCGGCTAGCCTACCGCTACGAATTCAACAAGTTTTTCGAGGACTTTTCCACCGACAACCCTTACGGAACCGTGCAGGAAAAGTACACTCCATACAACTACAATTCGCTGCAGCTGGACTGGCAGGAATACCTGCGGATGCCTCTCACCCGCCATGCCTTAGGGCTGCGCGTGCGCCTTGGGTATATCGATCGGCCCGTGGATAGCTTTTTCAACTTCTTCGCCGGCGGCCTGGACGGCATGCGTGGTTACTCCTACTACAGCATCGAAGGGCGGAAGATGGCGGTGTCCAGCGTTACCTACCGTTTTCCGGTGGCCAGGAGCATCAAACGCAAAATTCTGCACCTAACATTGGACAAGGTCTACGGCGGTGTGTTTGCCGATTGGGGTGATGCGTTCAATGGTGCGCCGCGGTGGAGCGACTTCAAGCGGGACGTGGGCGTAGAAGTCCGGGTGGAGGCCTTCTCCTTCTATGGCTACCCGACGCGCTTCTGGCTAAGTGCCGCCTATGGGATGGACCGCTTCATCAACGTGTCCACGGCGCAGACTCACGGTCGGGAATGGCGTTACCATTGCGGCCTCACGTTTGCGTTTTGGGAGTAGGAACCAGGAGGTGATCCGCATCATGAGTCGCACAAGAATGGCTATAGGGGCCTTCTGGTGTGTGGCGTTTGTCTTTGCGCACACCGCAGGTGCCCAGTCGCCTCGACTTGGTCCATCTATTCTCTACCATGCGCCGGGAATGGCGGACAATGACTTGGCCTTAGGGGGTGCATGGTGGAGAGTGGAGAGCATACCTCAGTCTGAGGAATCTGCCTCCCCACGAGCCAAGTCAGGCGTATTGGCGGCGGTGGCGTCCGGTGTGGTGCCGGGTGCAGGTCAACTGTACGCAGGTAGCTACTGGAAGGCACTGGGCTTCTTGGTTGCCGAGGTGACCAGCTGGACCCTCTACGCGCATTGGGATAAAGAAGGGGACCGGATCAAGACGCAGTTCCGCCAGTTTGCTGATACCCACTGGCGCGAAGAGGAGTACTGGGCGTGGATTGCCCTGGAATCGGGGCGGCCTTTGACCGACATGGCCGCGTTGCGCGAATGGGAGCGGGAGCATTTTAGCCACTTCCTGCACGAACAGAAGGACCAGCAATACTACGAGATGATTGGCAAGTACGATCAGTTCAACATCGGCTGGGACGACACCAACACCCCTCGCGGTCGCGATTCCGCTCGGCGGGATTACTATGAGACTCTTCGCGACAATAGCAACAAGGCGTACAAGAAAGCCGCAGCCTGCCAAATGGTGGCGCTTGCTAACCATGGCCTAAGCGCCTTGGACGCGGCCTGGACTGTGTCGCGGCATAACCGACGCACCGTGCGCACCTCGCTGCGCATTGTGCCGGTGCCAGCGACAGGCGACTATGCTCTCAATCTACAGGTGGCATGGTGAATAAGGTCGTGACGTGGAGCATCGCCGCGCTCGTGGTGGCCTCCACCACGTCCGCCAAGGCACAGGGCGTCCCACTACGGGACGCACTCATTCCGCCTCGTTTCGCACCGACCAGCTGGACACAGCCCTGTTTGCAGGTCACCTTACGCCAAGATTTGGGGGGCGCCGGGGCGAACCACCTCTTTCCTCTGACTCGTTCCTTGCCGCCTGCACGGGAGGTCTCCCCCGGGAAGGCCTTCCTGCTGTCGCTGCTCTTGCCCGGGCTGGGCGAACGTGCGTGCGGTGCGAGCACGCGGGGGTGGGCTTTCACCGCCACAGAAGCAGGGCTCTGGGCTGGTGTGGTGTCCTTTCGGCTTTATGGCCACTGGCGGACCGAGGACTATCGCGCCTACGCAGTTGCCAAGGCGGGCGTGGATCCGGAAGACAAGCCCCACCGCTATTTCGTCGACATAGGCAATTACCCAAGCCTTGAGGCTTACAACGCCGCCATGCTCCGGGATCGAAACCTTCCGAAGGTCTACCCGGAGACAGAGGCCTACTTTTGGCGCTGGCCGAGCGAGGTGGAGCGGATCCGCTATGCCCACCTCCGGGTGAGTGCAGACAAAGCCTATCAGCGCTCAGTGCTACTGATAGGCGCGGTTCTCGCCAACCACCTCGTGAGCGCCATCGACGCCATGTGGGTGGCTAAACGCACACAGCAGCATCCCAAACAAAGCATGGTAGATGTGGATGTTGACTTTGCCTATTCGCCGGCGGGGGCACGCGTAGGCGTGACCGTTATGCGCCATTTCTGACCCCTGAGTTCCACCTTCCTTGCGGAGGCTCTGTGGGCAGCCTGCCGTGGAATGAGCCTGCGTAGCCGCGTCTGCACTGTGCCCTGCAGTACGGGTTGAAAGAGAGTCGCCGTGGACAGGCCGACCCAGGTCAGGTTGACCTGCGGCTGCCTCCTCGTTGTTCCGGAAGATCGCGAGTGTTTCCCCAGGAAACTTTCCTCCGATTTCATTTTCCCCCGCAACTTTTCCACCGCTGTTTCTATGGTCAACACCTGCTATGGGGGACCCTGGACCTGGCAATTCCCTTGCGCACCGATTGGCAGAGCTGACTGAACGACCTCTCGCTCAGCAGGTACTTTCTCAGCTCCTGGGCGGGTTGGCCCACGGGGAAGCCGAACCGGTCGGCTGCAGGCGGTCGTCATCGATGCTCTTCAACGCGCATTCACGGGAATTGGTGCCCAACGTCAACAAGACCGCGCGCCGGGTGCTGGCAGGCATCGTGGAGAGCGTGGCGAATACCCACCTTGCGAGTCTGCCTTGAAAAACAGTGGGCCGATAGAAATCGCAGGGGCAGGAGAAAAAGACTCCTGCCCCTGTCTCAATTCAGAGGCTGTGCTCAGGTCCTTTCACAAACTCACCGCTGGACTTTGGCGCTCATGGCATAGCGATAAAGAAAGAGGCACAGACCCACAAACAGGACCAGGCTCACAATCATCCCCACATGCCAGTTTCCCACCGTTGTTTCCGCCAAACCGACGTGCAGGCGGTTGCCCGCGACAAGCGCCAAGACAGCGCTCACCACGCCCATGATGGAACCGCCGGCAATGAAACCGGAGGCGATCAACGTGCCCTTCTCGCGGCGTGCGGTGTTCAGCGCCTCGTCCGTGCTCCGGTGTGCCACCCAGTGCGCTATCAGTCCGCCAACAATAAGCGGAGTGTTCAGCTCGATTGGGAGGTACATACCAAGGGCAAATGCTAAGGGCGGCACGCCCAAAAGCTCCAGGGTTAAGGCCATGAACACACCTGCGCCATAAAGGCCCCACGGTACTTGAGAGCTAGTGAAGAGCACATTGAGGACCGCGGCCATGGCATTGGCCTGAGGTGCCGCCATGGGTGAAGGGTGCTCGGCACTGGGGACGAAGCCATATACCTTGTTCAAGAGCAAAACCACTCCCCCCACTGCGAGCGAGGCCACCAGCACACCCATGAATTTCAATCGTTCCTGGTTAAAGGGGGTAGAGCCGAGCCAATAGCCGATCTTGAGGTCGGTGATGAAACCGCCTGCCGTGGAGAGGGCGGTGCATACCACCGTGCCGATGAGCAGGGCTGAGAGCATTCCCGCCGTCCCAGAGAGGCCCAGCTTTACCAGAATGACGCTGCTGATGATCAGGGTCATCAGCGTCATGCCGGAAACGGGGTTTACACCCACAATCGCGGTGGCCCGAGCCGCCACCGTCGTGAAGAGGAAGGCGATTGCCAGCGCCAACACCAGAGCCGCCACGGCATGCAACCAACTGGTTACCACCCACGCGCGGAAAAAGACCAGTATGCACACGGTGACCGCAGCCAGGAGGACGACGAGAACGGACATCGGGATATCACGGTCGGTGCGCACAGCGGCTCGAGCTGAGACACCCCCTTTGCCCGCGAATATCTCCTTGAACCCCGTGGTGAACGCCTGGACGATGATCTTAAGGTTCTTGATGATGCCGATGATTCCGGCGCAGGCGATGCCCCCGATGCCGATGTGCCGGATGTAGCTGGTGAAGATCTGCTCGGCAGACATCTGGGCCAGTGGCACATTGCCGGGGAGCAGCGCACTGTCGAGGTGTTGCCCGAAGTACCAGGTGATGGGTATGAGGACCAACCATGAGACGAAACTCCCCGCGCAAATGATCGAGGCGTAGCGCAGGCCGATGATGTAGCCAAGGCCCATCACTGCGGCACCGGCGTTCAGTTTTAGTACCAGCTTTGCCTTGTCTGCTAGGGCTGCGCCCCATGGGACCAGTCGGGTGGAAATGACCTCGCTCCACATGCCAAAGGTGGCGATCAGAAAGTCGTAAATGCCGCCCACTGCGGCAGCGATGAGGAGCACCACTGCCTGCGCGCCGCCGCTTTCGCCTGTCACCAAAACCTCGGTGGTGGCGGTGGCCTCTGGGAAAGGCAGGTGGCCGTGCTGCTCAGCCACGAAGTACCGGCGGAGGGGTATCAGGAAAAGGATGCCCAAGAAGCCACCGAAAAGGGAGGCCAGAAAGATCTGGAAAAAGTCCGCCTGTAAGTGGAGAATGTACAGAGCTGGAATTGTGAAGATGGCGCCCGCCACGATCACACCCGAGGCGGCCCCGATGGATTGGATGATGACATTTTCCAAAACTGTGTTGCGACGGGCATACAAGCCTGCAAGGCCCACCGCCAAAATGGCAATGGGAATTGCCGCCTCGAATACCTGGCCAATCTTCAGTCCAAGGTAGGCGGCTGCGGCGGTGAACACCGCGGCCATCAGAAGGCCCCAAAATATAGCCCGTCCACTGGCCTCCGGCAAACTCTGGCTCGCAGGTACGTACGGCTCATACTTCTCTCCCGCCTCAAGCGGCCGATAGGCGTTCGCAGGCAACGACTTACGGGTTCCTTCCATACTCCCTCCGTGGTGTGGGGTCCTGTGCTGCTCCCATCTCTCTGGCATGGTGCAGAATCTTTTCCCCAATATACGCAATTTGTGCCTGCGAGGCAAGGAGGAAAAAAAGTAACGTTCAGACGCCCGACAGAAGCCTTCGAGCAAGCGCTCAAGCTGTGTGAGAGCGCCGAGGTAACGAGGCGCACACGGCCCAGAACAGCAAGCTCCTCTTTGAATAGATCGCATCCATTTTGCCCGACTTGACAGCATTCGAGTGCTGTAACGGAGGAATCTCCGCGTATCCTCGGTGTGGAGCGCGGCCTGTTGGCGGAAGGGGATGGCGAGGCATACTCCTGGGAAGACTGGCAGATTCTGCTGCCAGCTTGGCATCTTTGGCAGAAGGGAAACATTCCCAAACGGATACTTCCCAGCTATTTGATTTTGTGTTGGTTGAAGGGCTTATCCGCGATCTCTCTGTTCTGGCACGTTGCTTGCAAATTAACACTACGACAGGGCAATACAAAGCGAAGGAGGTGAAAGATATGGCGTTTGAGGATTGGGATGTTCTGCGTGAGCGGGCACTGCGCCGCGCCGAGCGGTGGGCGCGCTGGTTAAACGAAATGGGGCTGGGCGAGTCCGAGAAGATTGATGAGTGCAATTGGGCGCCGCGGATGGATGTGGTGGAGACCGAAGGCGAGTGGGTGGTTTCCCTAGATCTGCCCGGGGTCAAGAAGGAAGATGTGAAGGTTAACTACCACGACGGTCTATTGGTGATCAGCGGCGAAAAGAAGCGGGAGACCACCACGGCTCCCTACCTGAGTGAACGGGTCTATGGCCGGTTCTGTCGCAGCCTGCACGTTCCGTCAAGCATCGACCCAGCGCGCATCGAAGCGCAACTGCGGGAAGGAGTGCTTAGGGTGGTGCTGCCGAAGAGCGAAGCAGCTAAACCAAAGTCGATCGAGGTCACTGCAGAATAGGCGGAGAAGCGACCGCACTACGGGGCTCGTGGATAGCCTGCGGGCCCCGTGGTATTTTTTTGCCGTAATGGCAGGGAACCAAGTATAGACAAAGACGTTGAAAAAGTGAGTTCTGTTGCGTAGGCACTCATTAGCAGGAGGAGAAGCCGCCATGTTATTCTTTTCCCCTTACGACTGGCTCTTGCTACCGGCCATTGCTTTGGCAATGTACGCGCAGTTCAAGGTTAGGTCCACTTTTAGCCATTACAGCCGCGTACGTGCTGCGGCGGGTATGACCGGAGCGCAGGTTGCGGCTAACATTTTGCGGGCCAATGGGATTAGCGACGTCAACATAGAGGAGACGGGGGGTACGCTCTCCGACCACTACGACCCGCGTAAGAAAGTGCTGCGTCTTTCCTCGGGCGTGTACAGCTCGGACTCCATCGCGGCCTTGGGGGTGGCGGCACACGAGGCTGGACACGCCGCGCAACACGCCACCGGATACCTCCCATTGCGGTTGCGACATAGCCTGGTCCCGTTGGCGAATTTTGGCTCCAGCCTTGCAATCCCACTTTTCTTGGTGGGCTTGATGCTGGGCGCGGTGGGCTTAATGAACCTGGGTATCCTCCTTTTCTCCGGCGCGGTACTTTTCCAGGTCGTTACTCTGCCAGTGGAATTTGATGCCAGTCGTCGGGCCCTTGCACAACTACGCTCTGGTCATCTGCTGCGCGAGGAGGAGCTTTCGGGTGCGCGACGGGTACTCAGTGCTGCTGCTTTGACTTACATTGCTGCCACGGCGGTCGCCGTGGTCCACTTGCTCCGCCTGATCATGATGCGCAGTTCACGTGAGTAAAAGGAAAAGGGTGGCTTGTCGGACGCCGTGCGGCTTCTTGCTTCCTCGTGGCGGCGCACCACTCGGGTTTTTGTTTGAGTCTCAGTGAGAGGCACGCGGGCAAGTACACAGTCCTGACTGTCAAGAGTCTGCCACGTCGGGTACCGGTTCTGTCATATCTGGCAGAACCGGTGTCATTTTTGTGTGCGCCCCTTGAAACTTTGTAAACAGTTGCAAATGCGTGGGTTAGTTGCTGTGCTCTCGTTTGGCACGCAGCTTGCAAATTAGCTGGGCGAAATTCAGACGGGGGTTGGTCAATAGAGAGCTTTAGGTGTAAGGAGGTGAGAATCTATGGCAATCGTGAGATGGCGTCCGTGGCGTGATCTTTACCGGCTGCAGGAGGATATGGACCGCTTCATCGATGATTTCTTCCATGGTTTCCCCGGCCGTGAAGTCGAGACCGGGATGTGGAGTCCGAGCGTGGACATCTGCGAGACCGAGGATGCGGTTGTAGTGACCGCGGAAGTGCCCGGCATGAAGAAGGACGACATCAAGATTTCCATCCAGGACAATGTGCTGATGTTGAAAGGGGAGAAGAGGCAGGAAAAGGAGTCGAAACAAGAAAACTACCATCGCTTGGAGCGGGTGTATGGAAGCTTCCGGCGGTCGTTTACCCTGCCTGCCTCGGTTGATTCCTCCAAGGTGAAGGCCTCTTACAAGGATGGGGTGCTCCGAATCGAGTTGCCCAAGAAGGAAGAGGCTAGGCCGAAGGAGATCCCTATCACGGTCCAGTGACCCACTTGGGGCGGGCCCATAGATCCTCCTGAACCGTGGAATGGACAGGCGCCTTAGGCGCTACGCAATCTCATGAGTACCCCATCTCACGTGGGGTACTCATGTTTTGTATACACGGAGGGGTTTGTCATCGGAGCCGAAGGGAAGAGAGGGAAAGACGGTGGTACAACAGGAAGATGATGTAACTCGAGTCGCCATTGACTCTGGAGATGGTAAAACTGAGCGTGAGCCTGCCGGGGAAGTAATCCCAGTGCAGGTCATTGATAGTGAAATGGGGCACAGGCAAGATCGCCAGGGCGAGGACGGGGCCCAAAGGTACCTGGAACAATTGCAGCGCCTCCAGGCGGAGTTTATCAACTACAAACGCCGGGTTGAGCGGGAGCGGAGTGACTTTGCCGCCCAGGGGAGGCGTGAGGTGCTCACGGCGCTCTTGCCGGTGCTAGACGATTTTGACTCTCTGCTCGGCTACCACACCACCGCCGATGATTCCGTGGCCCACGGCCTGCGGGGAGTTGCCGAGAAGCTCCAGCAGGTCCTGGCAAGAGAAGGGCTGCAGCGCTTTGGGCAGGTCGGCGATCGCTTTGATCCCGAACTGCATGAGGCAGTGGCAACTGCTGCCTGTGCGCCGGATCAGGAAGGGATGGTGGTGGAGGTGTGGCGCCCGGGCTATCTGGTCGATGGCAAGGTGTTGCGAGCGGCGAAAGTAAAGGTCGGGCGGGCAGAGCCCAATAGTCAGACGTGAATATGCCCAAGCGAGATTACTATGAAGTGTTAGGGGTCAGCGAGAACGCCACTGCTGAAGAGATCAAGAAGGCTTACCGGCGTTTGGCAAAGCAATACCACCCAGATGCCAATCCTGGCAACAAGGAAGCTGAGGAGAAGTTCAAGGAGATCTCTGAGGCACACGCGGTTCTCAGCGACCCGCAAAAGCGCGCCCAATACGATCAGATGCGCCGCCTTGGCGCCTTCGATGCCGCCGGTTCTGGTGGTTTCCGCGGCGCTGGTTTCGACTTTTCCGACTTGGCCAGCATCTTCGGCGGCCGGCGCTCTGGAACACGGCGCTTTTCCTTTGAGGATTTCGGCGGATTTGGCGGCCTGGGCGATCTGCTAAGCCAGTTCTTCGATCAGAGCGACCTGTTCGGTACTGGGGGGCGAGGCCGCAGTGCTGCCGACCTGGAGGTCCATCTGGATGTGCCGACCGAAGTAGCACAACAGGGCGGCAGGCAGAGCTTCAGCGTCGAGAAGCACGAGCATTGCAGCGCTTGTGCAGGGCAAGGCGGCGAAGATGCCCACATGTGCCCCAACTGCGGCGGAAGGGGCCATGTCCTCTCCAGCCAAGGTTTCTTCTCCGTCAGTCGCCCCTGTCCCAGATGCCTCGGGCGTGGGGTTATCTACAGCAAGCTCTGTCGCGCCTGCGGTGGCAAAGGGGTGCGCAAGGTGCGAAAGACCTACAATGTGCGTATCCCCGCGGGCGCGCACGAGGGTATGAAGCTACGCCTTAGCGGTCAGGGCGAACCTGCGGGGCCAGGGGGGGTAAATGGCGACCTGGTGGTAGTTCTCCACGTGCGCGACAAGGGTTTCTTCGACGTCCGGGGCGCAGACGTGCATTGCGAGGTGACTATCGATCGCCGCCACGCTGAGCAAGGTACCAGATTGCGCGTGCGGACTTATGATGGACGCAAGGTGGAGCTGAGAGTACCGCCTGGCACCAAGGACGGCGCTGTCTTCCGGCTCAGCGGATTGGGACTGAAAGCCGACGGGCGCCAAGGGAACCAATACGTGAAGATCAGGGTCAGAGAATAAAATTGGGCGGTTAATGTCGGCGTTTGTCATCAAGAGATGAGCATAACAGGGAGGAGATGCCATGACGAGGAAAGCAAGAGGCGTTTTGTTTGGCGGCATTTTGCTCGGCATTGTAGTAGGGCTCATAGTAGCTGCCAAACTAGACTGGACACCGCATGGGCTGGCCGACCAAAGAGGTACCGCCACACTGACCGTCGTCCCTGCCCAGGCGTCCCTACCCACTGCAGACCAGCGGGCGTTGGCCGACGCCGTCAACAGCCTCTATGTGGGTATCGTGGAGCGCGTCAGCCCCGCGGTGGTCACTATCATAAGTGAGAGCAAAGTGATGCGGCGGAACCCGTTCGCGGACCTCTTCAACGACCCCTTCTTCCGGCGGTTCTTTGATTTCCCTCAGCCAGAAGAAGAATTGGGCCAGGTGTTGGGTTCTGGAGTGGTCGTGAGATCGGACGGCTACGTGCTCACAAACCACCACGTCATAGCAGACGCGGTGAAGGTGAGAGTAACGCTCGGCAAGGACCAATACAAGGCGAAAATCGTAGGGAGCGATCCCAAGACTGACATTGCGGTGCTGAAGATCGAGGATAGTAGGCAGTTTGCCATAGTGCCCTTTGGTGATTCAGACAAGCTGCGGATAGGGGAAGAGGTGTTGGCGTTCGGTACCCCATTCAGCCCAAAGTTGGAGAGATCGGTGAGCAGGGGCATTGTGAGCGCGAAAGGGCGCGCAGACCTGCCCATCCAGGGGAGTGAGATAAGGTACTTCAACTTCATCCAGACCGATGCGGCGATCAACCCCGGGAATAGCGGTGGCCCTCTGGTGAACCTTTACGGCGAGCTGGTTGGGATCAACACGGCCATTGTGGGGCAGGCAAATGTAGGCATTGGCTTTGCCATCCCTGCAAACACGGCCAAGTGGGTCATGGAACAGCTCATCGAGAAGGGCCAGGTGACGCGTGGCTGGCTCGGGGTCCTAATCCAGGATGTGACCGCACCCATGGCCAAGGCGCTTAAGATGGACTCGCCGCGTGGGGTGGTAGTTTCAGAGGTGGTCAAAGACAGCCCAGCGGAAAAGGCTGGACTAAAGGCGAGCGACGTGATTCTGGAGATCGACGGGGTGCCTGCGGAGAACAAAGACCAGGTCTCCGCGCGGATTGCCTCTACGCCTCCGGGCACGAAAGTGTCACTGACAGTGCTGCGGCGCGGCTCTACCCGCCGGATAGAGGTGACGTTGGGCACGTTGCCAGAGGAGGAGACGACCACCCCCCGCATCGCGGAAAAGTCGAGCACAAAACTGGGCTTTGCCGTACAGAACCTGACTGACGAACTGGCGGCGCGGTACGGCTATCAGGGCCAGGAGGGAGTGCTCGTGACCGATGTGGAGCGCGGCAGTGTAGCGGCAAGCGCTGGCCTGCAGCCGGGACAGCTCATCAAGGAGGTGAACCAAGTGCCAGTGCGTACTGTGCGCGATCTGGAACAGGAGCTGGACAAACTGGGTCCTGGCGACCCCCTGCTGTTGCGCGTGTATTACCAGAAGCGGAACCTGTTCATAGCCATGCAAATCCCCGAGGAGTAATGCTCCTCCTTTCATGCGATGGAACGATTTGGAACTGAGGAAGTGACGCCATGCCAACGTACGAGTATCGCTGTACACAGTGCGAGCACATGTTCGAGGTGTTTCAATCCATCAAAGACGAACCGGTCAAGACCTGTCCGATGTGCGGCGGCGCGGTGCGCCGTCTGATCGGAGGCGGAAATGGGCTCATTTTCAAAGGGAGCGGCTTCTACATCACCGACTACCGGAACAAGGGCCGGTCGTCAGGCAAAGACGACTCGGGTAAGAAAGGAAGCTCTGGTGGCGGGGAGTCCGACTGAAGGGCAAAGATTGTCAGATTGCCTGTCATAATGGCAGGACTGCAGCGCGCACCCTTTTGGGGTGCATCTGGAATGTGAGGTCAACTCTTGTTTTTTCAGGGCACAATGCCTATGTCGTACCCGTTCCCGCGAAGTGGCACGCCTTTTGAACCTGTAAAGAAAAAGAACGCTTCGCGGGAAGGTACTCGCAATAAACCGGAAAAGGAGGTTTGAAGCATGGGAAAGATAATCGGCATTGACTTGGGAACCACCAACTCCTGTGTGGCGGTTATGGAGGGCGGCGAACCGGTGGTTATCCCGAACGCAGAAGGTTCGCGGACTACACCGTCAGTGGTGGCTTTCACCAAGACTGGTGAGCGATTAGTGGGGCAGGTGGCGAAGCGACAGGCAGTGACCAATCCTGAAAACACCATCTACTCCATCAAGCGCTTCATGGGCCGCCGTTACGACGAAGTCCTGGACGAGATCCAGCAAGTGCCCTACAAGGTCGTGCGCGGCAAGAATGACGTGGCACGGGTAAAGATCGGGGACAAAGAGTACTCACCCCAGGAAATCTCGGCCATGATCCTGCAGAAGATGAAGCAAACCGCTGAGGATTACCTGGGCGAAAAAGTCACCGAGGCCGTGATCACCGTGCCTGCGTATTTCAATGATAGCCAGCGTAATGCCACCAAAGAGGCTGGCGAAATTGCGGGCCTGAAGGTGCGGCGTATCATCAACGAGCCCACCGCGGCTTCGCTGGCTTACGGCTTGGACAAGAAGAAGGACGAAAAGATCGCCGTGTTTGACCTTGGCGGTGGTACGTTCGACATCTCCATTCTGGAGATTGGCGACGGAGTTTTCGAGGTTAAGGCGACAAACGGTGACACCCACCTGGGTGGCGACGACTTTGACCAGCGGATTATCGATTGGATCGTCAGCGAGTTCAAGAAGCAGGAGGGCGTGGACCTGTCCAAGGACCCCATGGCCCTGCAGCGCCTAAAAGAGGCGGCGGAAAAGGCCAAGTGCGAGCTGTCGACCGTGACGCAGACAGACATTAACCTGCCGTTTATCACCGCCACCGATACGGGTCCGAAGCACCTGAACATGACTCTGACGCGCGCCAAGTTCGAGCAGTTGTGCGATGACCTGTTCCAGCGCACCATCGAGCCGTGCCGCATTGCGCTCAAGGATGCGGGTCTCACCGCGGCCGACATCGACGAGGTGGTGCTCGTGGGTGGCGCGACGCGCATGCCGAAGGTGCAGCAGATTGTGCGCGAGCTGTTCGGCAAGGAGCCGCACAAGGGTGTAAACCCGGACGAGGTGGTGGCAGTGGGTGCCGCCATTCAGGGTGGCGTGCTCGCCGGTGAGGTCTCCGATGTGCTGCTCCTGGACGTGACGCCCCTGTCGCTGGGCATCGAGACGCTGGGAGGCGTGTTCACCAAGCTCATCGAGAAGAACACGACCATCCCCACGCGCAAGACGGAGATCTTTTCGACCGCAGCAGACGGTCAAACCTCGGTGGAAATCCACGTGCTGCAAGGTGAGCGGCCTATGGCGGTGGACAACCGCACGCTTGGTCGGTTCCACCTGGACGGCATTCCACCGGCGCCACGCGGTGTTCCGCAGATCGAGGTCACCTTTGACATCGATGCCAACGGCATCCTCAATGTGAGCGCCCGGGACAAGGCCACTGGCAAGGAGCAGTCCATCCGCATTGAGGCTTCCACTGGCTTGACCAAAGAGGAAGTGGAGAAGATGGTCCGCGATGCCCAGCAGCATGCCGCGGAGGACAAGAAGCGGCGCGAGCTCGTAGACACGCGCAACATGGCCGACAATGCCGTGTACCAGACGGAGAAAAACCTTAAGGAGCTCGGTGACAAGATCGACAGCGGCAACAAGAGCAGGCTGGAAAGCGCCATGGAGCGCGTCAAGCAGGCCATGAAGGGCGACAACGTGCAGGAGATCAAGTCCGCAGTGGACGCTCTGAACCAGGCCTGGGCCGATGTCTCCTCGAAGCTTTACGAGCGGACCACGGCTCAACAACGTGCCTCTTCTGCCCAGGGAGGCGAACAGGCTCAGGAAGCGGACTATGAAGTGGTGGATGATGACAAGAAGGGTAGTTGAGAGTCAGACTTTGCCTGTGAATGCTTCTGTATAGTGTGGGTTGCAAGGGCGAGGAGGTGTACTTCTCGCCCTTTTCGCAGCATAGATTTCCTAGGAGGATGATGATAGATGATTTCGTATGACAAGTTGACGATAAAGACTCAGGAGGCGGTACAGCGCGCGCAGCATTTGGCTGGCGAGCGTGGACATCAGCAGATCGAGCCAGAGCACCTTCTGTATGCGCTGGTGGAGCCTGTGGATGGCATTGTACCTGCCATTCTCAAGAAGCTCGGCGCCAACCCAGGTAGGGTGCTCGAAAAGCTAGGGGTTGAGCTCGAGCGGTTGCCCAAGGTGAGTGGTGGACTCGGACAGATCTACATCTCCCCGCGGGCCAATGAGTTGTTGGAGAAGTCACTCAAAGAAGCGACGCAGCTACGCGACGAGTACGTGAGTGTGGAGCATCTGCTACTGGCGGCCAGCGAGGACAAAGGGCCGGCAGGTCGGATTCTGCGCGAGGAGGGGGCTTCGCGGGACGCTGTACTTCAGGCGCTGCGCACGGTGCGGGGGACTCAGCGAGTCACTGACCAGACGCCGGAGGACAAGTATCAGGCCTTGCAACGTTACGGGCGAGACCTGAACGACCTTGCCCGGCGCGGTAAGCTTGACCCCGTGATCGGACGCGACGAGGAGATTCGGCGGGTGCTGCAAGTTCTGTCGCGCCGGACCAAAAATAACCCGGTGCTCATCGGCGAGCCGGGTGTAGGGAAGACGGCCATCGTAGAGGGGCTGGCGCAGCGCATCGTGGAGGGCGACGTCCCGGAGAACCTGAAGACCAAGCGCATTATCGCTCTGGACCTGGGCGCCCTTGTGGCGGGGACCAAGTTCCGCGGCGAGTTTGAGGAGCGGCTCAAAGCGGTGCTACGAGAGATTCAGGAGGCTGAAGGGGAAATCATTCTCTTCATCGACGAGCTCCATACTCTGGTGGGCGCAGGGGGCGCCGAGGGCGCAGTGGACGCCTCCAACATGCTCAAACCGGCTCTGGCGCGGGGTGAGCTGCGTTGCGTGGGAGCTACGACCCTTGATGAGTACCAGAAGTACATCGAAAAGGACGCCGCTCTAGAGCGCCGCTTCCAACCGGTGTACGTGGACGAACCCAGCGTTGAGGACACCATCTCCATCCTGCGGGGACTTAAGGAGAAGTACGAGGTGCACCACGGGGTGCGGATTCAGGACGGCGCGCTTATCGCCGCTGCCACTCTCTCAGATCGTTACATAAGTGATCGCTTCTTGCCGGACAAGGCTATCGACCTTATCGATGAGGCGGCTTCTAAGCTGCGCATCGAAATCGACAGCATGCCCGAGGAGCTCGATGAGGTGGAGCGGAAGATCAAGCAGCTGGAAATCGAGCGCGAGGCCCTCAAGAAGGAGAGCGACGATGCCTCGCGCAAGCGGCTGGAGGCGGTGAATGCCGAGCTTGCCAACTTGGACGAGCAGCGCAAAGAGTTGCGCGCGCACTGGGAGCTCGAGAAAGGAACCATCATGCGCATCCGGCAGATAAAGGAGGCCATTGACCAGGCCAAGACGGACATGGCCAAGGCCGAGCGCGAAGGGGACTTGGCGCGCGCGGCCGAACTGAAGTACGGTCGCCTCACCGAGCTGCAGAAGCAGCTGAACGAGCAGAACGCGCAGCTCATGGAACTCCAGCGCGAGCGCAAGATGCTCAAAGAGGAGGTGGACGAGGAGGACGTCGCCGAGGTGGTCTCCAAGTGGACCGGGATTCCCGTGAGCCGCATGTTGGAGAGCGAACGCCAGAAGCTGCTCAAGATGGAGGAACGCATCCACGAGCGCCTGGTTGACCAGCACGAGGCGGTAGAGGCAGTGGCCAACGCCATACGACGCGCGCGCGCGGGGCTGCAGGACGAACATCGACCGATCGGGTCGTTCATCTTCTTGGGTTCCACAGGCGTGGGCAAGACAGAGCTGGCGCGGGCCTTGGCCGAATTCCTGTTCGATGACGAGCGCGCTATGGTGCGCATCGACATGTCTGAGTACATGGAGCGGCACTCGGTCTCCAGGCTCATCGGTGCCCCGCCCGGCTATGTGGGGTATGAGGAAGGAGGGCAGCTGACCGAGGCGGTGCGTCGGCGGCCTTACTCAGTCGTGCTACTGGACGAAGTGGAGAAGGCACACCCTGAGGTGTTCAACATCCTCCTCCAGGTACTTGACGATGGCCGGCTGACCGACAACAAGGGCAGGACCGTCAACTTCCGCAACACGATCCTGATCATGACTTCCAACATCGGCGCGCCGCTGATCATGGAGCGCACGCGGCAGGTGACCGAGGAAAACCGCGCCGCAGTGCACGCGGAGCTGAAGGAAGAAGTCATGCGCCTGTTGCGGCAGACCCTGCGGCCGGAATTCCTCAATCGAATCGACGAGATTATCCTGTTCCAGTCGCTGACCAGGGATGACATCCGGAAGATCGTGGAGCTGCAGTTCCGCCAGGTGCAAAAGCTGCTTGCGGCGCACGGTATCAGCGCCGAGCTGACGCCCGAAGCGGCCGAGTATCTTGCCGAGCGGGGCTACGACCCTGCCTTCGGAGCACGCCCACTGAAGAGGCTTATCCAGAAGGAAGTGGTGAACCCGCTTTCTGCCAAGATCCTGGAAGGCTCCATTGCCCCCGGCCAGACGGTGGTCGTCGGCTGCAATGAGAAAGTGCTTGATTTTCGGGTGAAGAATCGATAAATTTCGCGCGGGTTTTGTTCTTAGTGGGAACAGAACCCGCGCTGTTCTTTTTTAGGGCTAGTGACCGGATGCGTGGCGACGATTGAGGGATGGTTCACTCAGGGAGGGCACAGATGAGGCGCATGAGATTGACGTCGACTGCTGTGCTACTGATGCTTGCCGTTTTCGGCTGTGGTCCACGGCAGACTGCAGAGCAGCTTTACTCTCAAGGTGAAAACTTTGAGCTCAAGGGGAGCCAACTTGACGAGCAAGGCAAGGCCGATGAAAGCATGGCCATGTACAGGGAGGCGGCGAAGAGCTATGAAAAGCTTGTAGCCAAGTATCCCCAGGCTCCAAAGAGCCCTGAGGCTTTGTACAAGTTGGGCACCTTGTATTTCAATAACCTCAAAGACGCCGAAAAGTCCATCGACGCCTATCGCCGTCTTGTTGAGAAGTATCCGAACTGTCAATGGGTGGCCCAGTCGCTGTTCATGATCGGTTACCGCTACGCCAATGACGTGAAGGACTTTGACAAGGCGCGCGAAGCTTACAACCGTTTTCTGGAGCAGTATCCCGACCACGAGCTGGCCCTCTCGGTGAAGTGGGAGTTAGAAAACTTGGGCAAAGACCTGAGCGAGATCAAGTTCTTGGAGGATCTTGGGCAGGAGACAGCGCCTTCTGTGAGCAAGTAGTGTCAGCGCCGCTGACGTAGGATGGTCGTTTGATGTGGCCGATCGGTCCCCTCGTGCGAGGGGATGCCGGTCGGCTTTTTCTTGCCTTTGCGCGGCTGGAACTTTTGCTCACGGAGGCCGGTATATACCAACGAGTTTTGCGCGCGACAACGGTGGAGAGGCATGGGTAAGGCTTGTACTTTCTTGGTAGTTGCGCTGGCGGGAGTGACACTCGGGGCGAGGGCGCAGGGCCTCGATGTCTTCGACGGCATCAAGGCGACGGCGGCGGTTAGTGCCACACGGGTGCCCCTCAATCGCACGGTCACCGTCACGCTCACTGTGGAGTGGGCGGGCGCGTTGGACCAGTACGCGATTGACGATGTGTCGCCGATGGTCTCTAACCTGGAACTGGTGGCGACGGCCAGCGCCAATCGGGTGGGGGAAAGTGACGGCCGGCCGTACGCCCTGCGGCAATACGAGTTCACCTATCGCCCACAGAGCCTGGGCATGGCCTATGTGGAAGCCATGGTCGTGAACTACGAGGAGCGTGCGACCGGTGCGCGGAGGAGCGTGGTCACACCGCGGTTGGAGGTGCGTGTGGTTGACCCTGTCCCAGAGTCCGGCCAGCGGCGGCTCCCGGTGCTGTGGGTGGTCGTGGGCGTAGTGCTCGGAGCTGTCGCTGGCCTTTCATTTTGGGCGCTGAAGGAGAAGCAGGCACGGCGCCGGCGGGAGCAACAGGCGCAGCCCGCTGCACCCCTCGAGGAGGCGCTGTTACAGGAACTTCGCCAGGGTGTGAACCCCACTTCACCGGGCATGAATCCGAGAGAGGCCTCCGCATTCCTCTCGCGGCTATTCCGGCGCTACTTGAGCGAAAAGTACGCTTTTAGGGCGCTGGAAGCCACAACGGACGAGCTTCTCACGTGGCTGAACCAAGCGGGGCTGGAGCAGCGGCTGGTTGAGGAATCTTCTGAGATCCTGCGCCAGTGCGACGTGCTCAAATTCGCCGGCCCTAGTGCCGGTGACCCGGCGACCGTTCAGCGACTCTACACCCTTGTGGAGGGTATCCTGGAGCGCAATCTGCGCAATGGCCCGACTCTTCAATCAGGCACCTGAGCCTCATTTTGCTGCCAGAACGGACCAGACTTACACCGAAATCCGGAGGGACGCTGATGCACGTCGACATTGAGGCCGTACACCGCAAGATCCAGCAAGAGAGTACGTTTGTCGAAAAGATCACCAACGAAGTGGGCAAGGTCATTGTCGGCCAGAAATACATGATCGAGCGCCTGCTCATCGGGTTGCTCTCCAACGGGCACGTGCTTCTAGAAGGGGTGCCTGGATTGGCCAAGACGATGGCAGTCAAGACCCTTTCAGCCTGCATCAATACCAAGTTCCAGCGTATCCAGTTCACCCCGGACCTTCTGCCGGCGGACTTGATCGGAACGCTGATCTACGACCAGCGTACCGGCAGTTTCACGACCAAGAAAGGGCCCATCTTTGCCAACCTGGTGCTGGCCGACGAGATTAACCGTTCGCCGGCCAAGGTGCAGTCAGCACTCCTGGAAGCAATGCAGGAGCGGCAGGTCACCATCGGCGAGCAGACGTTCAAACTGGACGAGCCGTTCCTCGTGCTGGCCACGCAGAACCCCATCGAGCAGGAGGGCACCTACCCGCTGCCGGAGGCGCAGGTGGACCGCTTCATGCTGAAGCTGGCCATAGGTTACCCTAACAAAGAGGAAGAGCTGGAGATCATGCGCCGCATGACTAAGGATGAGGTGCCCCAGGCCCAGGCGGTGGTCTCTCCTGCCGAGATTGTCAAGGCGCGGGCAGTGGTGCGCGAAGTCTACATCGATGAAAAAGTGGAGCGCTATATCATCGACATTGTCTTCGCCAGCCGAAATCCGAAGGAGTATGGCCTGGACGAACTTGAAGACCTCATCGCCTACGGTGCATCGCCGCGTGCCTCGATTTACCTTTCGCTGGCAGCGAAAGCGCATGCTTTCTTGCGCCATCGCGGGTACGTGACTCCGGAGGATGTGCGGAGCGTAGGCATGGACGTGCTGCGCCACCGCATAATCCTTACCTACGAGGCAGAAGCCGAAGAGGTGACCACTGAAGATGTCGTGCGCAAGATCCTCAACAAGATCGAAGTGCCGTGATCCACGTCGCCTCTCACCCTTTGCCCTGATGCATAGATGATCCCGAAAGAGATTCTCAAGAAGGTCAAGGCAATTGAGATCCAGACCCGCGGCCTGGTCAACGACGTATTTTCGGGAGAATATCACTCCGTATTCAAAGGCCGAGGGATGGACTTTGCCGAGGTGCG
Source organism: candidate division KSB1 bacterium (assembly GCA_034506335.1). NCBI lineage: Bacteria > Pseudomonadati > Candidatus Zhuqueibacterota bacterium. Next base: position 967 of record JAPDPR010000044.1, on the reverse strand, counting down.
CGACTACCAAGTGGGCGATGACATTCGCAGCATCGACTGGAACGTCACGGCGCGCATGGGTCACCCATACGTGAAGGTCTTTGAAGAAGAACGCGAATTGACGGTGATCCTGCTGGTCGATGCTAGCTCCTCCGGCAACTTTGGCTCGGTGGAGCGGATGAAGGGCGAAATCGCCACGGAGATCTGCGCGCTCTTGGCTTTTTCGGCTATCCGCAACAACGATAAGGTGGGCCTTATCATCTTCTCCGATCGTATCGAGAAGTTCGTGCCGCCAAAGAAGGGCAAGACGCACGTGCTGCGCGTGGTGCGGGAGCTCTTGTACCATCGGCCGCAGGGGACAGGCACTGACATCGCCGGCGCCCTCGAGTACCTGAGCCGGGTGCTCACCCGACGGAGCGTGGTCTTCCTCGTCTCGGACTTTATCGGGTCCGGCTACGAGAAGGCGCTCCGTGTGGCCAATAAGAAGCACGACGTGGTGGCGATGACCATCACTGACCCGAGGGAGCTCTCGCTGCCGGACGTGGGTTTCATCCAGCTGGAAGATGCCGAAACGGGCGAAGTGGTGCTCGTGGATACCTCCAGCGTGGGTGTGCGGGATGAGTTTCGGCGGCGTGCCATTCGTGACAGTGAGGAACGTGCCCGCATGTTCCGGGCGATAAACGTGGACTATGTGGATATTCGCACCGATCAGTCCTACGTCGAACCCCTCATTCGCTTCTTCCGCATGCGGGCGAAGCGTTTCCGGTAGACGGCGAACAACCGCAAAGGAGGCAATTGCATGAAGCGTTACGGCCTAATTGCCACGGTAATGGCGATACTTGTCGCACTGGTGCTGGTGCCCACGGGTTGCAGGAGGAAGAGTCCCAGTGCCAACCCGGAGTTGGTAAGGGAGTTTGCCAATGTGCTCTACAACCAACAGCTGTTCAAGCAGGCGATCCAAGAATACGAGCGCTACCTGAGCCAATTT
>JAPDPR010000043.1 GCA_034506335.1 candidate division KSB1 bacterium | reverse complement strand
CCTCAGCCACCGTCATCCGGGGGCCAAAAAGCACTACGCGACACTTCCCCTGCTGGAACTCTTGCAGCAACGGACGCTGGGCGCGCAGACGGTTTTCCAGGGCAGTCATCTCCTCCGAAGGCCATTTGTGGCCGAAGAGCAGCCATAGTCGCCCCGGCACCTCCTCCACGCGGCGGAACAGAGGCTCGTAGTCTTGGAGCACATTGTGCTGTTCGCCGTAAATGACGCGGACGATCCCGGCCTTTCCAGGAATCGGATACTCATGTGCATAGCCAGGGCGGTGATCGGTGAAGTAGTAGTAGAACCCGACTATGGCTGCCCAGTGCAAGAAGACGGTGTCGCCGTCCTGCGCATTCTGGGCCAAATACTGCACGGCCAAATCAATACGCCTGCCACCTCCCAGCCGCATTTTACTTACATCGACGACATTGCGGTAAATCATGAGGCCGACCCAGGCTGCAAGCACTGCCACTATCGCTAAGGCAACTAGTCTGCTGCGCTGCCGAACCCACGCCACGCCTTCCGCACATCCGCGCACCATCATCAGCATCCAGGAGGGGAGCAAGAAAAGCAGGAGGCGATTGGCGGTGAAGGGGTAAAACCCCGCCACTGCCGCCGCCACACAAAAGGCCCAGGGAAGCAGCACCAGTCCCACCTCCATCCACTGCCGCCGGCGCACACGCGGCACCAGCCACACGGCGATGAGCGCGTTGGCCAACACGGCAAAGGCCGCAGAGTGCCGGAAAAAGAACCAGGGGAGCTTCAGGGTCTGGAATCCGACGCGCGCAAAGAAGTAAGCCACGTAGCCCAGGTCCCCAAGACGTCGATGATCGAGCATCTGGATGCCGAAGGAGCGCATGAAAACTTCATTCTCCACTGCCTGCTGGATTGCTAGCACCCGCAATCCCGCGAAGGACGCCACCGTCAGGACCCCAGTAATAACCAAGGGTACAAGGTAAGGTCCCAGAGAAGTCCCCCCACGGCGCGCCACTCTGAACAGGTTAATCAATAGGAGCAGGAAGATGCCTGCAATGAAATATACCGCGCCATAGCCGATCCAGAAACTCACCACCGCGAGCAGCCCGAAGAACACCCAGTCCTGAAGCCGGTTACGCTCCAAGAGCCGTTTGCCGACGATGAGAAGAAGCGAACAAAAGAGAACGTCGGCGGTGTAATGCTTGATGGCTTTTGCCCAGGTGAGTACCTGGTCCGAGGCAATACCAACCAACACCGGCGCAATTAGCGCCCACCGACGCCCATAGAACTCGCGATAAAGAAAGTAGCTCACGAAGGTGGCCGCTATCCCAAAAAGAAGGGGAAAAAGTCGCAAAGCGACGTGGCCGGCACCCAGTACCACCACTGCCGCCCTGGTGAGCAAGGCGAACAAAGGCGGAAAGTGCATGGGCCAGTTGCGATAGAATTCCAGGGTGGCTTCCTCTGGCCACGGGTAGCGCACAATGCTCCAGTCGTCGCTAATGAGCGCGCGCGCCGGGTGCAGCTCGTCACTACCCAGCACGATCTTGTCGATGCCATAGGCTTGCAGCACTGCCGCCACGCCAACAATCACCACCAGGAAAAGCCAGTGCTCACCTTGCCGCATGCAATTATTCCTCCAGGACACAAGTGCTACCTTTCTTCCGAGTATGTATCGAACAGCTGCCCCCACGGTGACTCCTGGAGCCACCGCGCGAAAACCCGTCTACCCTTGACCGGCCACCAGCAAAAATCGTGATAGGCGGCCGAGGCAAAGACGAAGGCGTATACCAGGGGGGTACGGAAGAGCAGCCTCTGCAGCCGCCTGCCTGGGCCGAACCAGAAAAGATCGCCAGCCTTGCTTGCCAGGTTGTCACCCACTGTACACCCCAAGCATAGTCCGGAGACATCATCGCCCCGCAGCTCGATCTCCTCCGGCCGCCCAACGCCTAAGCCTGCCTCGTGCGCCAGGCGGATGTAGCCGATCTCCATCGGCGCAAAGCCGAGAATGCGCGCAGCGACGGCATCGATGGCCACCTGATCGCCACTGGCGAGAATCAAGTCGGCACGGATTGGCCGCATCGTTCGCGGCCCGGGCCCGTCCCCAGCAGTGGTGCCGTCCATCACCGCAAACAGCCCGGGATGAATCTCCTTCTGGATGGCAAGCAGGTCCACCAACGTCTCATGGATCACGCTGTGCGTGTAATGCCGCTTGGTGCTGAGCAAGCCGCCAAAGGCATTTTTCATCGCCCCTGTGGTCGTCGTGTAGATGTGGCACTTCATCGTCGGCAGGTGCACCACGTTCTTGCCAAAGAAGAAATCAGGCAGACGGATTCCCTCGGGAAACACTTTGTCCAATACCCGCATACGCGCCTTGGGGCGGTACTCCACCCATTCCATGTCCGTCGCAACAAAGTTGTACTTTTCCGGCACGCCGTATCGCCTGTAGACGACAGCCAGCCGGTTAAGTCGCTCTCCCTTGAAGGGGTTGGTAACCACGGTGTTGTTGTGCACCGCCACCAAGTCCTTGTAACCTGCCTGCCGAAGGGTGCGAATAACACCCTCCAGCTGCCACGGGGTGGTATTGGCCGAAGGGAATGGGTAGTGCCAGGAGATATTGTCCTTTAGGATAGTGGGGACGCCCGTTTTCAGGCACCTTTGAAAACCTGCCAACTCCATCGCGCGCGTGATGTCGTGCATCACGGTCTCGGGTGTTGTTTTCACCGCCGCTACGACTGCCCGCGTTGCCATCTCGCCTCTCCTGTGCGAACCACCAAGAGGATTCTTTCAATAGCCGTCCACAGCGGCTATCCACCCGTCGGGAGTCTTGATGGGGCAGAGGTGGTGCATGCCGCGCCGATTCCAGGGTTCGAACCCCTTCAGCACCGGACGGCTCCTCAGCTTTTTCTCCTCGTATTCAGTGGGCGAGAGCTTGGTGATTTCAATGGCCCACACCTGGCGCCCGTAGTACTTGGCATCGTCCTGGGCAAAGCGGTACAGGTGTCCCCCCATCTCCACCACCGAGCCGCCCGGGCGGGCAATTTCCGGATTGCCGTTCACCACCGGGCTCTTGGGATGTTCGGTCCAGGGCCCCAGCGGCGTGTGGGCGTAGTAGAGCCGCAGTACTCGGTTTCCCATTGTCTCGCTGAAAAGCCACCACCGTCCGCCGTACTCGAAGATGGTGTTATCTTTGAAAAGCTTGTCGTCCTGGTCGATTAGCTTCTTGACAAATTCCCAACGATAAGGAAACTTTACGGCCCGGTAGAGCCGGACCGAGCGCGTGGTGGCTGCTTCTGGGATCATATAATAGCGGCCCTCCCACTTGAAAACGCAAGGATACGAAAGATGAAAGGGCTCATCTAGGACGATCGCCTTGTACTCCCACACCTTGCCGTCCGCGCTGGTTGCCACCGCGATCACTCCCTGGCCAGTGACCGCTTCTAACGCCTCGTAAAACAGGTAGAGAGAATCGCCTTCGCTGACGAGGAAAGGATCGGCTACACAGCGTATCTCCAAATCTGGCATGCTGTTGCGGGTGAGCACCGGGTTTTTGATACCCGCACCGCTAAACTGCAGGGGCGCCTCCTGAGGTGCCTGGTAAATGCCAATGGCGAACTCCTTGTTCTGGTAGGATTCGTCACCACTGGTCTGGTGGAACAGAAACATGCCGGTGGCGACACCGGCCAGGGCGACAAAAGCGCCGACGGCGAGGGCGTCGAAGGCCCTGACCCGCGCGCTCAGCACGCCTCGCCGATGCAGCCCAATGCGCTCGCTCACAAGCAGCAGCAGCGCAAGGCTCCCCGTGACTGCGCCGAAGGAAATCATCATCCGGTCATTGGGCCCGTAGTAGGTGGGCTGCTTTTCCCACGCGTCGTGAAAAAGTCCATAGGTCAATGCCCCTCCACCCAAAAGGAGCATAAGAGAGAACACTATCAACCGTGAGTTCAGCTGCATGAGGTCACCTCAATTCAAGCTCTTGTGGAGCATGCGACGCACCAGGCCCTTTCCAACTCTTCTGATGCCGTCCAGACACAAAGCGCACGTAGGGCCCCAGTCGTCGCCTGCAAGTACCGCGTAGCGTCGCCGCCCTTGCAACAGTCGCTTCCACTGACGGCAACTCAGATCCCTTTTCCACAATTCACGCACGAACAAACGGCCGGTGCCTTCTTCATGCACCCACTTAGCCTCGCCGTTGGGTTTCTTGGATACCGTAACGTCCAACCCTGCCAAGTCCGCATAGGCCACCCAGGGGAAGCTGATGCCGTACAACTCGCTCACGCCGGATTGAAGATCGATGCGCCCCACCGTGGGCTCGATCATCACAAAGCGGCCGTCCCGTGGGTCGAGGCGATACTCCATCGAGCCCAGTCCTCTAAACCCGATTTGCCGCAGAAAGCGGATCGTCAGCTCCTCCAATTCCGCCTCTGCGTGTCCGGTGGCCACGGCTGTGCAGCCACGTTGGGGCGGCCACTGGCGCAACTTTCTGCCCGTGAATGACGCCACCGGTCTGCCCATCTGATCGAAATACACCAGACAGAAGTAGACGTCCTCATCACTCCCAGGGATCCACTCCTGTACCACCACCTGGGCTGCAAAAGGCGCGCAAGCATGGTAGGCTTCCATCAAGCCCTCAGGGGCATGCAAGAGATAGTTCTTGGGGAGCCGCTTGCGCTCCCACTGCTCGGTCCTCACCGCCGGCTTCAAAATGCAGGGGTAGCGGACCTTGCGGGCAATCTCCTCTGCCCTGGCTTCTCCCTCCACGACAAAGGTGCGCGGGATCGGGTAGCCCAGCTCCTGCGCGATGGCCGCAAACAGGTCCTTGCGCATGAGCGTGCTCACCACGCTTTCCTCCGGCAGGGGCAGGAGGTAGTGCTGCTCCAGCAGAGTCCGGCCCCCCGACACAGTGAGCACCTGGGGGTCGCCGCAGGGGAAAAGAACCGCCTTTGTTCCTAACTCAGCTCCCAGGCCCATCAGAGTGTCTACTAGGCCTTGCCCCTCGGTGGCTGACCGCACAAAGCGCAGACAGTAGCGGCTATAGCTTCCGGGACGGAGCCGGTCGGCGTCGACACCGATCACCTGCACGCCCCGCCTGCCCAGTGCCCGCACCACCTCCAGGCCGGTCTCGTGCAGGGGGACCACCACTGCAGGACAAGGCCGGTTTCCGTCCGCTGCCACATCACCCTCCCTGAACCGGCACCATGCGCGCCCGATCGAAAACGAGGTAGCGCACCACGTGGAGCGTTCCCACCTGGACGGCAATTCTCCGATGTACCTTGATCGAAGCGGTGTTCTTTATCCCCACACAGGTAAGCACCTGCTCGCATCCCTGTTGTCGGAGGTACTCGCACAGGAAGGAGTGGGTGGCAAGAATCAGTCCTTTCCCTCGGTAGTCGGGACGGGTGAAAAGGTTGTACGCGTACGCGTCCCTCCCCGGGCGAAAAGGCAAGAACTTCAGGGGCTCTTCCCTGTTCAAATCGCACCGGCCGAACCGGCTTATCCAGTGAAAATGCGCAATGTCATCGCCATGCTCAGCTACGAAACAGAGTTCCCCAGCGGCAAAGCGGGCCTCCAGGAGTTTCCGTACCAGCCGTTCGTCATAGAAAAGGGGATAATTGTCGGCGTAAAAGGTCATCCAGAATTGAAGCAAACGATCAATGTCGCGTCCTTCCATGCCCGTAATGAGGCGGACTGTGTAACCATCCGGACAGGGGTAAGTGGGCCATGGTTGGTGCAGGTCCGTCACAAACACCAAAAAACTGTTCTTGCGCACCAGCCGTTCCGCCACGTAGCGCGCCACGGCAGACACACCCCCGGTCCTCAGTTCGTGCATTACTCTGTTTATGCGTAGCGCCCACATCTGGATTGTCAGTCTCCACACAAGTGCGAGTAGCGCGAGACTTCTGCAGCGCCTTGCAAAGCGTTTCGTCTCGGCACCAGTTCCGGTCTGCCATCGGCCAGCGCCTCGTACAACTGCTCGAAGGCGGCCACCTGGTGCTCAACACTAAAGTGCTCCTCGACCCGCCTACGCCCCGCAGCTCCGAACTCGGCAATCGCGTCATGGTCATTGAGTACCGCTAGTAGTGCCCCCGCAAGCTCCTCTGCGTGTGCGGGTTTGACAAGCAGCCCCGTCTCGCCGTGCACCACCAGTTCGGCGGTGCCTTCAACAGCCGTGGCGATGACAGGCTTGCCGCAGGCCATCGCCTCTAACACGACATTCGGAAATCCTTCCCACAATGAAGGAAGCACGAACACATCCAGTTCATTCAATACATCACGCACGTCCTCGCGCAGACCGAGAAAATGTACATGTCCCTCCAAGCTCAGTTGCCGGGTTCGCTCCTTGACGGCCTCTAGTTCCGGTCCAACTCCCACCAGGACAAAGTGAGCCTCGGGATGGCTGGCAACTACACGGGCCGCCGCCTCGATCAAATACAGGTGGCCCTTTTGCCTGCGAAAATGGGCTACCGTCCCAAACAGCGTCGCTCCGGGAGCGCCGATGTGCTGCGCCAATACTCCCCTCTTGGACTTGGGGCGGAAGTACTCCAGATCGACGCCGTAGTGGATCGTGGTTATTCTGCGCGGGTCCTGGTGCCGTTTTTCGACCACGAATCGCTGGATGGAGTCAGACACTGTGACCACCATGTCGAAACGGCGGCGCAGGGCCCAGTACATGAGCTCACGCCGCAGGTTGAGGGGGTGGGTAATCACCTCCCAGGACACCAATGCCCTGGGGCGCGCCAGGCAGCTGGCCAATGCACCGATGATGTCGGCAAAAAACAACGTAGTCTGAACCACGTCAGGTCGGAATGCGCGCATGAGCCGCGCCACCGCGAACGGGAGCGTGGGGTCGTACCGCCATCGGCGGCGAAAGATGTGGAGCTCGTAACCAAGGCTGCGGAAATCCTCCTCCATTAGACCCGACTTGCCCACGGCGCAGATGGCGACTTCGTACCGCTGCCTGTCTATGCGCCTCAGCAGTTCCCAAAGCTTCCTCTCTCCGCCTGCTCTGCCCAGACCGTGCACCACATGAAGCAGGCGTCGTTTTTTTCTCCCTATCATAAGCTCCCATTCTGCTCAGCAACCCCGCCCGCTCACCTGACGGTACACCGCCATGATGCGGCGCAGATGCTCCTCGGGTGCGAACCAGCGCTCCGCCTTGGCCCGCGCCCGTCGCCCCATCGCCTCAAGCCGCTGCCGGTCTGCCACCAGTACGCGGATGGCGCTCACCATGTCGGCGCGATTGTTGGGCTCAAATAGCACACCGTCCTGCCCAGGATCGATAAGCTCTGGGATGCCACCGATCCGAGCCCCGGCCACCGGCTTGCCCAGCGCAAAGGACTCATACACCGCCAGAGGCGAGTTGTCGTAAACGATCGAGGGCACCACGGTGAACATGCTCCGGCGCATCACCGCACGCAACTGCTCCCCTCCCAGGTGCCCCAGAAAACGAACATTGCGCATGCCCCTGGTCGCCACCATCCGCTTGAGGGATTCCTCCAAACGCCCCGTGCCACACACATAGAGCTCCGCCCCTTCCACGTTCTCCATAGCTTCCACCAGCAGCTCAATCCCTTTTTCCCGAGACAGCCGCCCCACGTAGGTGAAGTAGTTGTCCGCCTCATAGCACGGCTCGTACTCGTGAATGGGTATCGTGTACGGCAACCAGATAACCTTCTCCGGCGGGAAACCGTATTGAATCATCTTGTCCCGAAGAAAGCGGCTCGGCGAGATAAAGAGATCAACAGTACGATGATAGGTACGCAGGATGCGGTGCACGTATGCCTCTGCGCTCACCAACATACTCGCCGCTAGTGAACCCTTGAGGCACCGCTCCTTGATCGGATGCCAAAACTTCCTCCCTTCGCAAAGCTCGCAGACCTGGCCGTGTCGGTTCAAGAAAAGGTAGCTTGGGCAGAGGATCTTGTACTCGTGCAAGGTAAAGACAACGGGGATGCTGTAGCGCTTGAGGGCAAAAAGCACAGACGGCGAAAGGTGGTGATAGACGCCGTGCACATGAGCGATGTCCGGTCGCTCATCTTCGATGAGCCTTTCGATCTTGCGACGCGCCTCCAGGCTGTAGATGACGCGACCCACACTGCGCAAGCCGGCGCGCACGCTCAAACGCCCCAGCACGCCGTCCGGATCGAATTGGCTGACGAAGTAACGCGAATAGGGGGTAGGCACGTTCCTTGGGTGTTGCATGGCAAAAGGAATAACCTGCTCCCCCCGGCTGGTCAATAACCCGGAGAGGTTGAACATGTATCGTTCGGCCCCTCCCTCGATAAAGTAGAACTTGTGCACCATGAGCACTTTCATGGACGCCGCGCCTCAGCAAGGACCTGGGTGCAAATGGCCGACCATGCCTGGGCCTTGTGCCGCCATGTGTGTGCGCCCATCACCGTGTCGCGCGCGGCTCTCCCCATCCGCTGCCGCGCCTCTGGGGACTTTGCCAAACGAACAATGCCGCGCACCAGGCAACCAACGTCGTCAGGAGGACACAGAAGGCCGCTTTCCCCATGGCGGATGATTTCGGAAATCTGACCAATGTCCGTGGTCACAACCGGCCGACCTGCTGCCATGTACTCGTAGATCTTGACCGGCGAGAAATAGAAAAACGGCAGGTAGGGGTATGGAGCCACCACGATGTCCATGGCGGCCACGTGCTGGGGCATCTCCTGATACTCCACATAGCCGGCAAAGATGACCGCCTCCTGCAACCCACGTTCGGCTACATAGTTCTCCAACCAACTTTTCATTCTGCCGCCAGTGCCCACCAGCAGGAACTTAACATCAGGGAGTTGTTCGTGCACTTGTTCAATGAGCTGGGCAAGATTGTTGATGCCATGCCAGGTGCTAAAGGAACCGATGAAGCCAACTACAGTCGCGTTGCCCAGCTTGTACCGGCGCCTGACGAGGCTCCCTGAGACGCGGGGCGAAAACCTCTCCGGGTCGGCGCCGTTGCTCACCACGTGCAGTCGCCTCTCGGGCACACCATAATTGGCAAAGTAGGTGCGCAAAGGCTCGGACACTACCACTACCGCGTCGGCCTGGCGCACATTTAGCCACTCGATGAAGCGACTTACGGTCCGGTACTTCACATAGTCTTTTTGGAACTGCAGCGCTTCGTACACACCTGGACAGTCCCCCTCGACGACGAGCGGGAGCCGTTTTATGCGCGCCAGCAGAAGGTCGCAGAACAAGCCACGCTCCAACCGGCTTACGATGAGGTCAGGTCGGAAACGTTGGGCGTGGTGCAGGGCGCGCAGCAGGTACGGCACATTGAGGAGGAGCTGCTTGGCATCGGCCAGGTAGCGGCGCAAGAACCTTTTCACTTTCCGGCGCGAACTCCCTGCGCCCGCACCTGGCCTGGCAGGCTGCTTTTTCATCCAGCACATGAGCACTTGATGCCCCTGGGCCTGCATTGCTCTGAACAGCTCCTGCGGCTTCACCGCCGAACCCAGGGAGCACCCTTTGAGGTCGTAAAGGTAGTTCAGGTATAGGATCCTCATGCCAGCTCCTGGCGCGTCCTGTCGGCCACTGGCCTGGGCGAACTGCCACGCCGAAACAGCCCCAACCCTTTCACTTCTTCCACCGCAACGGCGCGGGTCACAAACAGCAAAGCCAGGTAAACCAATGCCGCGCCCGCGGCGGCCACGAGAAGGTGGAAACCGCGCAAGGCCAAAACCACGGCGACCATGACCGCCGTACCAACGATGGCCTTCGGCAGATAGCCAAACCCGCGCAGAGTGACGATCCGGCGGCAGGCAAATGTCAGGCAGACCACCAAGACCAACAGCTCTGTTGCCACCGTCGCATACGCTGCGCCCACGTGAGCGTACCTGGGAATCAATGCGTAGTTAAGGGCGGCGTTGGCGAAAAGTCCACATGCCTGCACGGCCACCAAGAAATTCTGATGATTACTGGCACCAAGAAGCCCTGCCAGCAAGATGTTGGGGAACAGCAAACCGGCGTCTACCGCGAGCACCTTGAGCGCAGGTACCGCATTGGCAAATCCCGGGCCGCTGAAGAATAGGATTATTTTGTCGGCCAGTGCTATGACACCCGCAATCATCGGCAAGGCCAACACAAGCATGTACTTGAACCCTTTGGCGAAAATGCGCGAGAGCTCCTCCCTTGACACCAAGCTCTCGTGCGACATGCGCGGGAACATGGCGATCATGAACACCAACGGCACCTGATTTGTGAAATTGAGCAAACGATGGGCAGCGGCATACCACCCCCACACCTCAGGTGGTTTCATCACCGAAAGCATGAGCATGTCCACTCGGTTGTAGAGCGTGGTAAGGAAAACCGACACGCCGAACACCACTGCCCCGCTAAAGATGCGCAGCGACTCCTTGTAATCGAATCGCAATGTGGGCACAAAAAAGCGCCGTCGTAGGATGACCAGCCCCAAGCCCACGCTCACCATGCCACCTGCGACGAAGGCCCATGATAGCCCATAGAGGCCTAAGCCGCGGTGCAAGGCCAGAAGACCCAGAGCAAAGATCACCGCCTTTTCCACGATGTTGAGCAGCGCGTCATACTGCATTTGCTCGTAGGCGCGGAACATGGAGCCGCACATCGCCGAAAAGGAAGAGAGCACGCCGTAGCCGGCTAAAATGACAATGGCCACCATGGTACGTTGGTCATAGCCCATGAGGCGATCGACGCCCAGAACCAGGAGAGCAGCCAATGGTATGAGCGCCACCTTCATGCCACTGGCCACGCTGAACAGATGCCTGCCCTCCGCACGCGCACGAGCCACCTCGCGCACCAACCAGGTGTTGACACCAAAATCGTCCAAGAGGAGGACAAAGAACATGAGGGTGGTAGCCAACCCGTACCGGCCAAAGTCCTCATCGCCCAAAAACCGACACGCGTAGGCGTACAAGACGACGGCAAGGACCAGCCTCACGACCTGGCCGATGGAGACAAACAGCGTGTTACGCTTGAGGTTACCCATTGACTTCCTTGTCAGAGTAGACCAGGAACCTCGCCATGGCCAGGTAGTCGAGGTGCCCAAGCTGGAACGCGCGAATCGCGTCATAGGGGGAACACACAATCGGTTCCTCATGCATGTTGAAGCTCGTGTTGATGATGGAGTTCAACCCCGTGCGGCGGTAGTACTCCCTGAGGATGCGGTAGAAGCTGGGGTTGGTCTTTTCGTCCACCAGCTGCGGCCGCGCAGTATTGTCCACGTGGACCACCGCCGGACACTTGCGCTTCATCTCGCTGGTGCAGTCAAAAGTGATGGTCATGAACTTGGCCGGAAAGTCGTTACGACCCAAGTTCTTGTAGCAGAGGGTTGCCTCTTCGGCAAGGGTTGCCGGAGCGAAGGGCATAAACTCGGTACGACGCAGGCGATGATTGAGCCAGTCGTTGACAGTCGGGTCGGTGGCCTGATAGAGAATGGAGCGGTTGCCCAATGCACGCGGTCCGTATTCCATGCGCCCGTTGAAGCGCGCCACCACTTTGCCCTTAGCCAGTAAATCGGCAATCACCGTTTCGATGTCCTCGTGAAATGTGTACTTCAACCCTGCACGCTTGATTTCCGCCAGGATCTCCTCCTCACTGAACTCCGGCCCGAGGTAGACATCCTGTAGCTGGGGCACGCTGTCGAGTTCTGGGAACCCCAAGCTCTTGTAATAGGAGTACAAAGCAGCTCCCGCGCACAGACCACCGTCGCCCATCGCCGGGAAGATGAACACCGACTGGGCGTTGGGCAATTCCGCGACCTTCTGGTTGATGCGCACATTGGCAAATACCCCACCGGCCAAGCACACGTCAATGGGACCAGTTTGTTGCAGCACAGCATCCACGAACTGGCCGACTAGGCGTTCGCTAATGCCCTGCACACCTGCCGCGATCTGCTCAGGAGGGAAGCCGAGCAACTCCTGCGGCACTGCCTTCTTGAACTTGACATAGTTGCTCCGGTGGGGATAGGCGTGCTGGTAAAGACGCTCGGCCAACAGGTAGCGGAATTCATTGTCATTCAAAGCGAAGAGCTGCTCAAAAAGGTGCCGGGTCTGCTCATAATCGCCGTGAGCCGCCAGGCCCGTGATCTTGCCCTCGTGGCGCATCGGCTTGAAGCCGAGAAGCCACGTGATAAAGTTGTAGAAAAGCCCGATTGAATGATAGCTGGGCACCTCCTTCAGCAGGCGCAGCCGGCCACGGTCGCCCAGGTAGACCTTGCCACAGAGGCCATCTCCCTGCCCATCCAACGTCACGATGAGGGCTCTTGGGCGGCCCGATGCATAGTACGCAGAGGCTGCATGGGCTGTGTGGTGGTCCATAAAATCGATGGGTACGCCCTCCAATCCCACCTCACGCAATAGACCCTTGAGCTTCCTGATGCGTCGCGCGTTGTAGAAGTAAGGGTAGAACAAGAAGTACCGATCCCACCGCACCGACTTGCTCACCAACGACGCCAGCCACCAGCGGGGGTTCTTTTGGCGCATGAGGTCCTTGAGCACATAGACCATCAGATCACGTGGAGGGGCAATTGCCGCTGCAATCCGGTCAATGTTGCCCCGATGAGAGTTGGTCAGGCGCAGACACTCTCGCAAACTCAAGCGAACAGGTCCATCTTTGGAGTTCCCGTTGTGCAGCTTGATCCGGGACAGCCGTTCCTCCTCGATGGCGCACACGATTCTGCCGTCTTCGATAATCGCTGTGCCACAGTTGTGGTCGTCAAAGATGCCGAGAATTCTCATCCTCAGTTCACTCCGTATCAGGTTCCTCCGTACCTCACCATTGCAAGCCATCAATTCCACCGTGAAGCCCGGGTTGCTGTGGGGGTATTGCTCGCGAAGCCGCACCCCCGCCTCGGCTGCCTCCACCAAGCAGGCCCAGAGCGCGTAGTCGCTCCATCCGTCGCTCGTCGTGGTAAGCAATCTTGCCCAGCGCAAGTCCCAGGCCAAACAACAGCCACACGTGATTCTTCACCCACACAATTCGGTAGTCTGGCGAGGGCAAGAGCGCTACTGTCAACGCTACCAAAGCCGTGAGGACCCCGGTGCCCACATTGGACACAAAAGGATCTTTCGCCTGCGCCAGACGAGCGGTAAAAACTAGCATCGTGCCCAGTATTGCCAAAAGCAATATCAGACCCGGCACCCCTGCCTCCGCAGCCACCAGCAAGTACGAACAATGCACGAACTTGTCCCCGAGAATTTCCTCCCCTGCATGGAGCTTGTAGTTCTCCTGGCCCACCCCGAAAATGGGGTGACCTTTGATGATGCGCAGCGCGTCCTTGGCCAGGTAAAGCCTGCTCGAGGTCTTTTGCCCCACCAGTTCCTCTTCTGCTCCCGTGAAACGCCCAGTGAGAATGGTGCGATACTTAAAGGCCCCGAACACACCCACAATCGCCAAGAGCACCCATATGCCAATTGTCCGCCGCGAGACAACGCGCCTCTTCTTCAGATCCACGAAAAAGAACGTCACCATTGACAGTGCGAAACCAAGCCAGCAGGCACGACCCTGCGAGGCGAAGAGCGCGGCAACTCCCACAAGAAACGCAGTCAGGAAAAGCCAGCGGTACTTTTCCTGTCCGAAGACCCCCATCCGATAGGCCAAAGGTGTCAGCATCATGGTGTACATGGCCAGTACGTTGGGGTGCCCCAATGTGCCAGAGGCTCGCCATGACCTGCCCTGTTCCCCGAGGAAGCTGAGCCCCACATAGCCGAACCTGAACTGAAGGATGGCCACCAGTCCCTGAAACAGCAGCCCTGCGCTGAGCCCAGCCAGAAGCGCACGCATGTCCTGGCGCGTGTTGACAAAGAGCATCACGGCAACACAGATGAGGAGCGCGCGCACATTGGTGATGATGCTGGCGATGGCTGCCTGCTTGTCCACTGCCCCAGGTATTCCTGCCACCGGCCACAGCAGAAAGAGGACCATAATCGGCAGAATACGCCTGATGGCCGGGCTGAGCGGACGCCTATTGCGTCCCAGAACAAAGAGCAAGAAAAGTGGGATATCCATGATGAGGATGGCCTCGGTGTTGAGCGGGGCCACCCATAATCCCTGCGTGACCGTGCCGCAAAATGCGAGCAAGAAGTACAGCGCGCTTATCTGGTTCATCAGGTCTCGCCACCGGCGCCGCTCAATGGCGCCTCCATCGTTTTCCCCGCTATTTTCCGCAACCTCTATGGCGCTGCTGGGGTTTTCCCCGTCCCGCCCCGGACTGCCTCCGCAGTGTCCGCGCCCGTCGGCAACCGATAGACCACGATGGTCGGAAAGAGGTCGGCCCAATTGGTATGCGGGGTAAATCGTGCCACCTCTTGCGCCTCAGAGTCCAACCAGGCGTAGAAAGCCCGGCGGTGTGCAACCAGGCGGGGGAACTTCCGCGCCGACAACTCCATAAAGAAGCTTCCCCGCGTAAAGGAGTCGCTTACAAAGTATTCCGCCTGGCGTCGAGCGAGATAGTGCTGGATTGGTTCAAGACTGTCCGGTTCGCCTCGATAGCCGAAGGAAAGCTGTGCCTGGCTGTCCACAACCTGATAGACCCGACGGTAAAGGCCTGAGCGCAGCCGCAGGGAAGCATGCTGGTCATCCTTGTCCAGGAGCGGCGGGCCGTACTTTTCGGTGGCAATCACCGTGCCCTCAGAGACGTGAGTCTCTATCCAGGCTTTGGCCAGCGTGCGCGGATCCGGGCCGCGCATCGCCAAGACCCAGCGCACATCTTTGTAAAGCTCGGGCACAACTACCCCCAACACTCCAGCGGCCAGTACAAGACGACCAACCCATCGCCTGCCCCTGATCATGCCTACCACCTCATCGAGTACCACGCCCGCCGCCAGCACGAAAAACGGCACCAGCGGCAGAAACTGGCGAATTGTCTTATAACTCACCGCGCCTATCACGGCATAGTACGGCAGGACAAATGAGACCACCAGCCATGAGGTGCCCCTGCGGCTCAGCAGCATGCGAATCAGCCCGAGGGAGCCCAGCACTGTGGTGAGCACACCCACCGCTGCGGGCACGGAGTTATGACTGAAGACCCCGTACCCTGGTGACATCCGCGCGGTGAAGTAGGCGAAAAACCCGCCACCTACCCCAACTTTGCCTTGGCTCTGCAGATCGCCATAGGCAAAGAGGCCACGAAAAAACCTTGCGGGGTCCAGCACTACAAGCGGGCACCCCAGCACAAACCCCACCGCCACCGCAGCCAGACCCGCATACAGCTGGGGCCGGCGGAACACAGAAAGAGGGTTCTTCCCTTGCTCCACCGCCCGCACAAAGAACGCCAGCAAAAAGGGCACCGCCACCATCCCGGCGTTGTACTTCGTGGCGGCTGCAAGGCCTGTAAGGAGACCCCCGCAAAGCACCTCGGGCCACGCACCACGTTGGCTCACCGCCACTGCGCACAAGAAGGCGGCGGTAGCCATGAACGTCGCGGGCACGTCGACGGTCAGGTAGTGCGAGTTGCGCACGTGGAGAAAGACCACGGCACAAAACAGGGCAGCCAGCAGGCCCACACGTCGATTAAACCCCTTCAGTCCCACAAAGTAGACCAGCAGCACCGTGCTGGTGCCCAAGATGGCGGTGAGCAGTCGTCCCATGACGTGGAAGGTAAAGGTATCCACGTAGTAGTAGTCTTTCAGCGCCTCCACCGTTGGAAAAACGCGCAGCGCTAACCCGAAAAGGCCATACACCCCATACAACCCTGCAAGCACATACGTGTACAAGGGAGGATAGGACCCCAACATGAACAAGGTCTCCACACTCCGCCCACCCGGCTGCAGGAGGTAGCCGGCCTGCACCACCAGCTTGATCTCATCTGGGTGATAACGGAATGGCTTGCCGAACTGAATACCCATCAAGCGTAGGCCCAGGGCAAGCCCGAGGATAACAAGCAAGGCGCCCTTCGCGGTAGTTAAGTGTTTCAACCCTCGCGCCATCATGTCAGCTCCCTGCCCTCACCCATGGTTGCCGTCGTACGGTGCACGGCAGCCGGACCAGTGTGAGCCGCTGCCACACGCTGCAGAAGCCGAACGCCGCCAATACGATGAGGTATGGCTCCACCGGGATGCGATAGCGCACATGGGTAAGAAAAAGAGCGTAGGTACACGCAAAGCTCAGTACCAGAAGAAGGAGCGGGAGCAGTTCTCGGAGCCGGCTGCGCCCGAACCATATGCCAGCAAGGGCAAAAAAGAGCACCGGTGTGGCGGCCA
Source organism: candidate division KSB1 bacterium (assembly GCA_034506335.1). NCBI lineage: Bacteria > Pseudomonadati > Candidatus Zhuqueibacterota bacterium. Next base: position 17,901 of record JAPDPR010000043.1, on the reverse strand, counting down.
CAATGCTCACCACATTTGCCCATCGGGTTGTGAATTCGTTGCGGCTCTGCAACCGCCCCAGCGAAGGTGTCCAAAAGCGGACGAACTCCTCAAGGTAGCGCACGACAAAGCGGGGTGTACTCACCTTGCCGTGCAACCACTGCGCAACAAGCGGCTCATCCTTCTGGGCATACCGCTCATCGAAGACCATGGTGGCATGAGCCCGCACCGGAGCTAGTTGCCCGAATGCGCGGTAGTTTCGCAGACTCCAGGGGAGCAGGACCACGAGCAGCACGCCCACAAACAACGTGGCGTGCGCCAGCCGCGCCTTGAGCTTCGCCCATGGCCAGAAGAGAAGCCACAAAGCCGTTACCGGCACAAAGGCCAGCACTATCCCCTTGGTCAATGCAGCTAAGCCAAGGCATACAGCCATTGCGACCACCAACGGCACACCTCGAGTCTTTCCATATTGCACCGCACACCACATGCCCCCTGCAAGCAACAGGGTAAAAACTTGCTCCGGGTACAACAATCCGCTGATGAACACCAAGTGCGGATAGACTGCGCACACGCCGCCTGCCACTGCGGCCGCCTTTGTGCCAAACAGCCGTCTAGCGAGAAAGAACACTATCACGCACGTGAGGGCACCGAGGACTGCCTGCACCAGGCGTACCGCCACAAACCGTCGTCCGAACAGCGCATAGTTTGCGGCCAGAAAGACGGGATAGATCGGCTCCAGGTTGTAGGCCGTTGTGCCAAAGAAGGGGCGCTCGTAGCGAAAGCCCTCGCCGCGCAGCAGGCTGCGCGCAGCGGCGTCATAGTGGACCGTGTCGTAGAAATACCAGCGTTCCTGGAGGGTAAGGACAAACCCCGCCCGCACCACAAGGGCGAGGACGCCGATGCATAGGGCCACTTTGCACGGTCGCTGCAGTGCTCGCCACAGTGTCGTCCCCCTCACGCTATACACGCTTCTCGCCCGCATCCATGCCCTTGATCTTTTCGCCACCCTGAGCCAGCCGCTGCCGAATCCATTGCAGCTCCTCCCGCATCAGACCCACTTCCTGGGCCAAGAGCTTGTTCTGCTCAGTGAGGCCGGAAATCACAATGGTAAAGTGCACGAACAACACCACTCCGCAGCCCAGCGCCACAATGAACAAGGCCGAAGGGGCATAGTACACGCCCATCAGAGCAGCCGCCTTGTCAAGGAGTCCTCGCCATATGGACAGCACTATCATGACCAACGCTGAGCCAAACCAGAGCAAAGAATACCGCTCCAGTAACTTGCGCTTTCTGATCAACTCGAAGATGAAGCCTGCAATGAGCAGGCTTCCGGCGATGGCGATTATTTGAATGCGCATATTCATCGCACTTCTCCCCTCTTCGGTGAATAGCGAAACACATCCACCAGCACCGCCAGCAGCACCTTGATCATGAAGTAGACGGCTTGGAACGAGCCGATGGACGAGCGCCCGTGCAACCGCTGGTTCATGTTGACCGGCACCTCGGTGAGGCGAAATCCAGATCGTCCGAGCAGCACGACCGCCTCCGGCTCCGGGTAGTCTGCGGGGTAATCGCGGGCCAAGAAGGCAATCGCGCGCCGATTGAAGGCTCTGAAACCGGAAGTGTTGTCCGCCACCCTCTGGCGAATAATAAGCGAATTGACCAGGGCAAAGATGAGCATGCCGATGCGCCTCATGACCGGCGCCTGATAGGTGGCGTGCCCCACGTAACGCGAGCCGATGACCACATCTGCCTCACCTGCGAGGAGCGGCCCCAGAAGCTTATCGATTTCGTTAACGTCGTGTTGCCCATCGCCGTCCACCTGGATGGCCACGTCATAACCGTGTTGCGCCGCGTACTTGAAACCGGTCTGCACTGCACCACCAATGCCCAGGTTGAACGGCAGACTGATGACTCGCGCGCCTTGGCTCCGCGCGACCTCGGCGGTCGCGTCTGTAGAACCATCGTCGACGACCAGCACGTCGATCCGCCTGGGGTGGGCGCGCAATTGCGCGACCACGCGCCCTACATTGCGTTCTTCATTCAACGCGGGCACGATCGCCAAGATACGCGGCTGTTCCGCGCGCACATCCACTGCTTATGCCTCCGGTACCGACTCGGCTACCAAGCGTTGGCGAGCTGCGGCATTGCCGTTGACCAGCGCCATGAAGAGCCGCTCATAGCGCCTGGTCACGGCATCCCAGCTGTAGCAGGCGCGCGCCCGCTGGCGCACCTTCTGACGGTACTGCTCCACCACCTTTGGGTGGTCGACAAGGTATTGAAGCTTTCCCACCAGGTCTTCAGACGGCCGAGGGGCGAAGAAGATGCCAGCCTCGCCTAGCACCTCACGATGTTCCGGCACATCCAAGGCCACCACGCAGTTCCCGTACCCCATCCCTTCCAGCAGGGCAGGGTGCGTCCCACCCACCTCTGTGGCCTGCACGTAGAGGTAGGCATGCGACTGCAGCTCCCGATATCCCTGGCCGAAGACGTAGCCGGTGAAAACGATGCGGGGGTCGCGCGTCGCACGCAGCCTGCGGATGTAGTCCTGGCTGTAAGGCGCATCGCCCACAATCACCAGTTTCAGAGTGGTGCGCACGCGTTCAAAGGCCTCCACCACGAGGTGGGCATTGTTCTCCGGCTCCAGCCTGCTCACGTACAAGACGTAACGGCGAGGTTCCAGGCCGAACTTGTCAAGGGCCTCCCTGGTCAGCACTCGTTCTTCCGGCACGCCGTAGGGGATGAAGGTGGACACTTTGCCAAAGCGCTGCAGGTAGTATCGCTGGATGCTGCGGGCGTCTGTCACAATCGCGGTGGGGAGCACCGTCGCCAGCACCTCTGACACACGGTACATCGCCTTTCCCAGCCAGTTCCACTTCTTGCGCTTCCATTCCAATCCGTCCACATTCACCACCACCTTCTTCCCGGTCAGTCGCGGGATAAACGAAAACACGCTGTTCACACTGTTGCAGATGAGCACCACGTCATAGGAAGTGAAAAAGCTCGCCAGCACGCAGACCAGCGTGTGGAAGACCGTGTCCAGGTATTTGTGGCTGATCGTCGGCAGTATCCGCAGCCGCACACCTTTGTAGAAAGGATGCGGATAGTCCACATTGTTCGTGCGCCCGAAAACGGTAACTTCGTGGCCCATCTTGACAAGACGCGGGGCCATCTCCTCGGCGAAGGTCTCGAACCCGCCGTAGTTGGCCGGTATCCCGCGTATGCCCATGATCGCGATCTTCATGCGCCCTATGGTATTATCGATTGGTGCGAGGCTTTTACCTGTGTTCCTGCGCTGCGCCCGGGCCCTCGGCGCGCAGCCGGAAGATGCTCACCGGATACTGCGAGCCCTGTACGATTGCCACCTTCTCATACAGCGCTGTCATCTTACCGGCAAGCAGGGAGGCATGCGGAAGAGTGCGCTTTTCGGTGTAGCCGTCCATGACGATGAATTCCGGCGGCCGCTCCGAAAAGGCGCGCTGCATTGTGGATTCCGGAACGTAGAGGAGACCGAGGGTGTGAGTGATGTTCAGAAAGCAGTCCAATCCGGCTGCAAATGCCCAAATCTGCCCGCCCGACAACACCACATCCCCAGGGCGGGAGTGGGACTGCAGCACCTTAGTGACGGTCCTCACCGTGCGCGGCGTCCAGATTCCTTCGTAGCTCGGTCCGACCTTCTGTGCCTGTTTCCCCAGCGAGTAGATGAAAGAGAAGAGCACGAGCGTCGTCGCTGCCAGGTTGCGCCAGCCCCTCCTCGCTTCAGCGGTTTGCCGTCGAGCAATGGCAAAAATCAGGGTCAACCAGAGGAGGACGGCAAGGCTCGTGCGTGCTAAGCCCTGCATACCGAAGGGCACCCGCGCGTTGATGCGTGACGTTGTCAGCACCATCACCGCTGCCATCAGGAAGCCGAGCAGCCCCAGGGTCCAGCTTCCTCTTTCCCACCTTAGCCTCAGAAGAGCAGCGAGCGCCGTTCCTGCGACGAAGTAAAATCCGGCCCCCGGAAACTTTTGCCACGCCGCATGCTGGATGAAGTAGATTCCCAGTGTCAATCCGACCGCCAAGGTGAGGAGCCTCTTGTCGTGCTCCCCATTCAGAACACGAGCCAGAGAAAACGCGAAAAGGAGTGCCAGAGGGGGGAGCACTTCTAAGAGATAGCGCGCAAACAAGACCCTTTCCACCAGCACAAACCGGACCCCGTACATGGCGGCTACTACGCCCACCCAGAGGAAGAGAAGCCCGATCCCGGCCGGCCGCGGATTTGCTCTGCGTTCGCGCATCGTCACGATAGCCGTGCCGCCGATTCCCGCCAACCCAAAAAGTCCGAATGCAAAGATCTCATGGGCGTAAGTCTCGATATCGTCGAGAGCCTGGACCGCACCGATGGCTGCCGAAGTTGTCGGCGTCATGGAATAGGGCCCTCGGACCACCTGCGACAAAACTACGTCGAGCGGATTCAAACGCGAGAAGAAGAGGTCGCGCACGGTGAGGTAATGGCCGTAGTAGAGCCATACCGCCCCGCAAGCCGCGAGATAGCCACCCAAGAGTCCGGCGAACACTTTCAGTTTTGTCTTGCTGGAGCCGCGCCAGACCACGAGTGCATAGAGCACGACGACTACCATGACCCACACTGCCGTCTCGCGGGTGAAATAGGCAGCCCCCGCAGCAAGTCCTGCCCCTAGTCCGAGCCACGGACTGTTCCTCTCCAGCGCGCACAATGCCACCCAGATGCTGAGGGTCGCGAACAGCACAGCGGGCGTCTCGGTGATGACCGATACGGACCAGACCACATTGAAAGGAAAAAGTGCTGCAACAGCCACCCCCACCAGTGCGACCTTCGCACCGACCACTTTCTTCCCGAGACCATAAAGGAGCAGTCCTGAGAGCACGCTGCACACCCCGAGGAATAGCCTGGCCACTACCAGAGAGGCACCGAACACTTTGAAAAGGGCGGCGAGCAGCCAAAGGAAGAGAGGTTGGCGAGCCGCAAAATCGATGATAGGGACCTTGCCTTGAAGGATGAGGCGGGCATCCATAAGGTAGGAGCCCTCATCCGGGCCCACCCAGCGAAAAGAAGACACCCCGAAGCGCAGGAGCGTGGCTAACAACAGCACGGCCGCCAAAAGTAAAGTCGGCGACACTGCATTCCACGTGCGCCCACCTTGCGCCGCACCTGAGGTCAGCGCATTGGCGCTCTTCGGGCTCGTCTCGGCTTCCCATTGCGACTCGAGGCGAATCTTCATTCCTGAACCCGATAGAGATGCATTCGTCTGCTACCATAGTCGTAGCAGTAGTAATTGCCAAGCAGGTCAAAAGTGCCTATGGGCGTTAGCTTGTACCCAGGCAGGGCCGCCTCGCCTTGGGCGAGAAGATATTGACCCTGTACACCATGATGGACGTCGAAAGAAAATCGCATGCCATTTGCTAAGGCAAGAGTCGCGGCCACGTCGCCGCACAGTATTGCGTCTCCGCCGTGAGAGACGCCGTTTGCCATCACCCTCTCTTTGACCTGCTGCGCCACCATACGCAGGGAATAAGCGGGCTCGCGGTGATAATTGACCAGGCGCACAACGTTCCACCAATTGGCCATGAGTATGAGCATCACGGCGGCCACTCGCATCTTTGCGCCCCTCCGAGGACCGAATACAAGACCCACGTTCACGGGCAAAGTCGCGACCAGATAGGTGACCGGAATCACCAACACCACGAAGTAGCGCGGCAGCTGGTGCACAAAAAAGCCCAGAAAGACGTAGCAGGCAATGAGATAGGAGATCATGACCCGGTCGGCGAGACGGAACACGCCATTGCGAGCCGCGTAGAAGGCGATCAGCACTACGTTGAAGTAGGCTAGCAGGAGAAGCTCCCAGTTCCTCCGCACCACCGGATTGTTGAAGAACTTGACGTAGTTACGGAGGATGGTGCGCAGGTGGACCGTTATCCGGTCACTAATCAAGTGGGTAGGTGTGAGATCTCGGTAACCGGCCGCCACGAGCCACAGCCCGCAACGCACCACCCCAACCACCACGGCAGCCACAAGCAGCGCACCGAACACTTTGGTGGTCCACTGGCGCCAGGCGCGCGGCTCGACTATTGCCTGAATGAGCCCCAGGACCAGGAGCGCCGTACCGTACAGGGCAGCGCTCGGCTTGGCGAGGAACGCCACCCCGAGGAGCATCCCTGCGGCCGCCACGTGCCACCACGCCCGTTTCCCCTGGGGAACGGCAAGCGCGCGGTGGAAGACAAGCAGACTTGCCAGCCCAAATGCGGTCATTGGCAAGTCCAGTAGTGCCAACCGTCCGTAGACGAAGAAGTAGTAGTTCGTCCCCAACAGGAACAGAGCTAGTACAAGCGTGACCCCCTCTTCCTGCGCGGAGCGCCGTCCCTCACGCATGCGCCTCCTGACCATGAGCAACATCAACGCCATGGCCCCCACAGAAAGTATCGCCGCAGGCAAACGCGCCGAGGCAAGCGAGAGACCCAGGAGTTTGAAGAAAACGTGTTGCACCACCGGCATAACAGGCATGAGTAGGATGTGATTGTTCCGGTCACAGAGCCAATGTCCGGTGATGCTCTTGTTCAAGGCGTTACACGAATTGTACCCCTCATCCGTGTAAAACACCCGCGACATCGACAGTGAGGTGTCCGGGTCGGCCTCGAGGCGCACAAACCGCAAGGTGACTAGCCCGAGGCCAAGCACCAATGCGGCCATCCTGGCGAAACGCGTTAGGCTTTCATTATGCATAGGGAAACTCGACAGACTTGGACCCAGTGCTCGGCCACCTGCCTTCAGTCTTCCACCACGTGCTGCGCAAAAGCCCGCCGATGGCACTGCCAGGCCTGCGCGTCCCAGCTCAGTTCATCGTTTAAGCAATCTGAGGCCCGGTAGGCCATCTCCAGCGTGTGGTGGGTGTTGTCGTGCGCGAAAAGGCCCTGACGGCCAAGTGAGACTATGTCGGGCAACGTGGCCAAGTACTCCTCGACAACGGCCAGGTGCCGCTGAAACCCCACCTCATAGACCGGGTAGGCATGCGTCGCTCGTCGGGAAAAAGTTGTGACAATGGGAGCCCTTACCGGCAATCCCGCACGTTCGAGCTCAAGCAGCACGCGACTGGTGAGTTCCTGTTCCGGCACCTGCCACGTGCGGTCCCCAGGCGTACAGGGGATTTCGGCGCACAAACCGGTTATGTCGCGCGGCTCCTCGCTACCACTGTAGTTCTTCGGCTCGGACAGACGCGAGGCGATCACCTCTTCGCCGGGCAGGTAGTGCGCGTCATAGGGCGAAAAGTGCTCTCCGCGCAGCACTAAGTAGAGGAAAACCATCCCACGATAGCGGAGCCTCTGCGCCGCCTGCCTCACTTCCGCAGGCGCCTCGGGACGGAGCGAGTCCACCAGGGTAGTCACCGGCATCGTGGAGAACACAAAATCGGCCTTTACCGGGGGCAACAGGTGGCTGGGGCTCTGGGCATCCACAAGAGCAACCTTCTTCGTCCCGTCGGACGCTAAGTTGAGGGCCACGACGCGGGCGTTGAGCATGATGGTACCCCCCCGTTGTCTAATCTCCTCGGCCATGGCGGCGCCGATTTGCCCGAAACCCCGCCGTGGATAGAAGAATCGCCCTGCGCCAGGCCGTCGGAACCCGGGCAGCAAGCTCAGTGCCTTCTTGAGCAGCTTTGCTGTATCGCTGGCCGCAACCCGGCGCTGCGCCTGGACCGCATCAATTTCCTCAGGCTGCAGTCCCCACAACTTGCGCGCGTATGGAAAGTAAAAGGACCTGCACATCGTTGGGCCGAGGCCGCGAAGCAGTACGTCGGCAAAAGACGCCTCATGCCCCCTGCGTCGCTTCCGCAACGGTGCGAGCAAGGCATCCCGCCCAAATCCGAGGGTAAAGGAAAGGGGCAAATGCAGAAGCAAATCGATTGGGCTCAGGGGAAATCGGACAAAACGCCCCCCCAGCAGGATGCGACCGTTGCGGGGTCGGTCGAGTAGATCCTCGCCGAGCAGCGCGCGTATGTCTGCCAGCACCTCAGGTGAAGTGGCGGGGTGAAGTCGGTGACTGCCATAGTCAAGAAAGAGGCCCTGGTGGGCGAAGCTGGCAGTCAGTCCCCCGACCTCCTGCGCCTGCTCGATGACCACCACTTTGGCGCGCAGGGCGGGGCGCCGGAGCAACCGCAGTGCCAGGCCCAGACCCGCCGGCCCGGCTCCCAGAATCGCCACAGTTTTCTCTGCCAATCCCATCCCGTTTGCTACTTCAACACTCGCACGATTCCCTGCTCAATCGGATAGCTCTCCCCGCATTTGGGGCAACGAATGGCGCCGTGGTGCTGCACCATCGGCGCGGCCTGGCAGGTCAGGCACTGGAATTGTACCTCTCGGCGGCCCGCCGGCAGTGCCTGGCCCGGCTTACGGAAATGATAGACGTGGGCATACCCCATGAAGAAACGCTTGGAGCCCACAAAGGTCAGGCCCTCTTCTCCACCCCAGCCACGGACCTCACGCACCGAATGGAACGTCGCCCGGGGCGTCCAGAAGGCATCCCCCACCAGATTCCGCAGCTCTTGGTCATCGAGGCCTCGCCCGAAGTGAAGCTTGACCAGCGGCTGCATGAGCCGCACCATCCAATTGGGCACTGACGTCAAGGGGATATGAGCACGCACCGGGGCAAAGGCTTTGTAGGCCAGGTAGTACGGGTTCCACTTGTTGTAGAGAAAGACCACGATGCTACCCCCGGGCGCGGTCACACGAACCACCTGACGGAACCCCAGCCGGCAGTCGGGAGTGTGGTGCAGCACGCCAATGGAGATGACGTGGTCAAAGCTCTCATCGGCGAAAGGGAGGTTGAGGGCATTCCCATGCACGACAACTGCCTCAGGATTGAGCTCCCTACACCTCCGCAGCGACTCCAGGCTGATGTCCAGGCACACCAAGCGCCCACCCCGATCGATGAGCCCACGACTGATCTCCCCTACACTTGAGCCCACATCGGCGATCAGCGCCCCTCGCACCTCCTGGTCACTGAGAAAGCCTGCAAGAAAAGTCCTCCACCACCTCACCCGGGCGTTTCCTCCCTCGATAAAGTGGTGTGCATCGTAGTGGCGGCGAGTGGCCTCGATCATCCGGGTGGCACCTTCCTGCAACTGGCCCATACTTCCTCCCCAGCTTTGTGCTCCTCCCTCTGTCACTCCTAGGTGGGTGGGCGCGGAGCGCGCGGCTCCACCAAATACGAGCGAAAGTCCCCTCTCTCCACGTAGGCCTCATGCCACAGCATGTAGTTCAATAGACCCCATAGGAACCGCCCGTGGTCGACGCGTTTGGCAAGATGTTCCTCCCAAAGCAGGCGAACCCCATCGGGGTTGAACAGGCCGGTGTCAGCCAGCCGGGCAGCCGCGAAGTACCGCTCGGTCAAGTCGCGAAGCTCCTCACGCAACCATCGCGAGTACGGCATCTCAAGGCCCACCTTCTTCTTGTTCAAGATCACCGGGGGCAGAATGCCCCGCAAGGCGCTGCGCAAGAGATGTTTCTTGCGCGTGCCTTTCAACTTCAACCCCACAGGCACGGTCGCCAGAAAGCTCACCAGCTCGTTGTCCGTATAGGGCACACGCGCCTCCAGAGAGTGTGCCATGGTCATCCGATCATTCTTGATCATGAGATCGTCCGGAAGGTGAAAGGAGTAGTCCACGTACAGCAGGCGATTGAGCTCGTCGGCGGCCTGGCAATGGGCGAACGCGTGCTGGAAATAGCTGACCGAGGGCGCAAACCCAAAGCGTTCCGGCTCGCGAAGGACTTGGCGTTTGGCTTCTTCGGCAAGCACCACCCGCCACGCAAAATGGGAAGTTGCGGTGTCCATCTCCGCGCCCCGCACAAACCGTTTTGCCTTGAATTCAAAACTGAGCTTCTTGTCCGAAACAGGCAGCCGGTTCACCAGAGGCGCAATCACCCCCCGTCGAAGCAGGGCAGGCACTTTGCGATACAAACGACGCATCTTGTAGGCCAGGTGGGTGTCGTACCCGGAAAAAAACTCGTCGCCACCCTCGCCAGAAAGAAGCACGGTCACATAGTCTTTAGCGCACTCAGCGAGCAGGTAAGTGGGGATGGCGGAGCCGTCGGCATAGGGCTCGTCGATGTAGCACAGGTAGCGCGGCAACAGTTCGCGCACGCGCTGGGGTGTTACCAGAATCTCGTGATGGTGCGTGTGCAGGGTTTCTGCCACCACCCGCGCGTACCACGACTCGTCGAAGCTATCGTCTTCGAAGGCCAAGGAGAAGGTGTGAAAGTCGCTGTCTCCCCGTACGCGGGCCATGAGGGCGGTCAACGCACTGGAATCCATGCCGCCGGAAAGCATCACCCCGACCGGCACATCAGCGATGAGCTGGCGTTCCACCGACGCGGTGAGGAGGCGCAATGACTGTTCTATCGCCTCCTGCTCCGTCATACTCTGCTGCACCGCGTAGTCGATGTCAAAGAATCGCTCGATGTGGATCTGCCCGCCGGGACTAAGGCTGAGCACGTGCCCTGGTCTGAGCTCCCGAATGCCCTCAAAGGCCGTCAGCTCGTCAGGGACAAAGTCGAAGGATAGATAGTGGAACAGGGCTTCCAGGCTCGGCCTGGCTTCAAAACCGGGGGCCATGAGGAGGGCTTTGATCTCCGAGGCGAACCAGAAGGCTCCCTGCCACTGCATGTAGAAAAGTGGCTTGATGCCGTACGGGTCACGGGCCAGATAGAGCGTGCGCTCCCGGCGGTCCCACAGGGCCATGGCGAACATGCCGTTGAGTTCTTTGAAGCAAGCCGGCCCCAGCTCCTCGTACAGGTGGATGACGACTTCCGTATCAGTACGCGAAACGAAGCGATGACGCTGATCCAGGTTGAATTCGCGCCGCAGCTCGCGGAAGTTGTACACTTCGCCGTTGTAGGCGACCCACACGCTGCCGTCCTCGCTGCCCATGGGTTGACGGCCGGCCACGCTCAGGTCGATAATGCTGAGGCGCTGGTGGGCAAGGCCACAGGTGCCGTCCCAATAGCTGCCGTGGTCATCGGGGCCCCGGTGTCGGAGCAAAGAAGCCATGGGGCCCAACACCTCTTCGCCCAACGGCGCCGCCCGCTCCTCACACTTCAACACTCCCACAAACCCACACATACTTCCTCTCGTTCCTCTTGCCCCACAGGCGCGATGCTACCTAAGCCTCCTTGTGGTGACGCTGCTCCACCAGTTCCTCCACCGCGCGCGACTCATAATCGGTGGGAATGCGCTGGGCGATCTTGCGGGCCAAGCCGTCGGACATCATGCCAATGAGCAAAATCTGCAGCCCGAAGAGCAAAAAGACCACCGCCGTGGTGGATACCACCGGCTCTGATAGAAGGTGCAGGCCGATGCTGCCCACCCGCATCACCGCAAACACCACATCCGCCGCCAGCTTGATCAGACCCAGAAGAAAACAGACCATGGACACAGGTACAAAGATCCGAAGCGGGTTGAAGGACATAGAAAGACGAAGCACAAGGGCGACAAACTCGAAAAAGTTCCACGGCACAATTTTCGATTTGCCCTGGCGCTTGTAGTAGTCAATGGGCAGGTACTCAACTCGGTAGCCGTCGCTGAGCAAGGCCACGGTGATCGTCGTGGTAAACGAGAAGCGGTCCGGCAGAATTGGCAGGTACTGCTGTACGCATTGCCGGCGGAATGCCCGCAGTCCAGAGTTCAGGTCTGGGATCTTTTCGCCGGTGATGTGCTCCGCCAGGCGGCCGAGGAGCCACTTGCCCGGTCTGCGCAGAAGGGGAATGCGTGCGTTGCGCTTCACCCTCGCCCCAACCACCATGTCAGCTCTGTCCAAGCGTGCCAGGAGTTCCGGAAGCGAGGCGGCAGGATATGTTCCGTCGGCATCGGTGATGAGAATAGTCTCGTGCCGGGCCGCACGTATCCCCGTCTTCAGCGCAGCGCCGTAGCCCCGGTTGCGCCGGTGATGGATCACATGCGCCCCGTGTGCCAAAGCTACCTCGGCGGTGCGGTCTGCCGACCCATCGTCGACAACGATCACCTCGTGCTCTACGTTCCGATCGCGCAGCGCCGCCCGTACTGCCTCGACCACCGACCCCACGCTCCCCTCCTCGTTGAAGGCCGGTATCACTACCGAGACAGCGGCTGCGCGCGTATCGCTTGCGTGTGCTTTCTTCGTTGTTGCCATCTCCCTATCCAGTATGGGGCTGAGTCGGACGTTCCACCCTAAATATGCGCAATCGTTTCTGGTCAACCGAAATCACTGCGGCCAGCGACAAATTGGGAACAAGGGGCTCCCCTTCCTCCGAGAAGAGGCAACGCATCAAATCCACGCGATGGAGCACACTGCTATAGGCTCGTTTTTCGGCCGCAGCCTGACTGTCCCAGACCACGTAGTCGACGTCAGAATCCATGAGGCGTGCGGCAAAGTCATCGCAGCTGGCACCGGAAAAGGCAAAATAGCCCCGCACTTGGTCGTCCGGCAGGCCCGCGTAGTAAGCGAGCGTGAGGGGCAGCAGCGAGACGACGCGCACATCCTCCTCCACATGGGCTCGCAGCCATTCGCCGGCAAGCCGGTATGGGGCCCGGTAGTCACGCATTTTCGCCATGTCGTTGGCCGTCACGGCAATTCCGCCCAAAGCACACGCCACACCCACTACTCCCAGGACCACTGCAGTAGCCGTCAATGTGCGATTGCTTCCAAGGAACGCGCCGACCACCGCAGCTGAGGCAAACAGCAGGAAGACAACCGCCTGCAGAACACCGCCTCTTAACCCGATGGCGATGGCGCCGGCCACAGCCACGAGTGCCGTGCATGCTACCAGCACACTCCGCACCAGCCCGGACTTCAGAGCCCTCTGCGGCAGTGGAAGCTCCCGGAGCACTGCCACCACACCCAGAAGTACGATCCACAGCACAATGTATGTGTAGCGCTCTTCGATCGCCCACCAGAAAAAGGTATGAATCACCAGATACCCAGCCAGAAAGAGTGCCAGCATCCAGCCTATGGCCTGCCCTTTCCTGGCCAGCAGCACCAGTCCGCCGAAAACCACCGCCAATACCACACACGCGCCCGCTGCCGTGAGAGCCTCAGGCAGGCTTCCCCCTGCTAAACCCACGGCTCGACGGGCAAACGGCGCCAGAAATTTGAAGGAAATAGCCACACAGGATACGAGATTGCCCACCCCCGCTGGCTGCAGCTTCACCACCTCGTCAACGTAGGGGTTGAGCACCGCCTTGTGAGTGAGGCTCAGTACGAACCAGAGGGCCAAAGGGGTGGCGGCGGCCGCGCCGCGCATAAGCGTTGGCAGCAGTCGTTTGCGCGCGTACAGATCTTTCACCACCAAGAGCGGCAGAAGGAGCGCCGCCTCGTAGCGCGTCATACTGGCTACCGCAGCGGCCGCATAAGCCGCCGGCGATCCCTTCATGGCCAGGTAGAAGGTCAGCGCGATGCCCACGGCTAAAGAGGCCTCAGCCAGCGGCTGAGTGGCTGAAGGCATGAGCACTGGACTAATCGCCACCCCAAAGGCCACCACCACTCCCCCCGAGCCCATCAGCGCTGTTGCAATGCGAAAAACGAGATAGACAAGCAGAAGCGTCAATGCGGCATTGACGAGCTCGCCTGCAAGGAGCTCTGGCTCGCTGGCTGGCAGTACCCGTGACACCAGCCCCATAAGCAAGGGGTAGACTGGGCCGCGCTTGAAGTTCTCCGGCAAGCGGCCTTGCATGTAGGCCAACGCGTCACGCCTAAAGGCGAAAAAGTCAGTATTGGGCACTTCAAACCGGTTAAAGTAGATCGCGATGTGTACAAGGGTGGCCGCCAACAGGAGGAGGAGCACCGCCTCCTTCCATCTCTCCTTTGCCCCTGTCTGGTTCTCTACCGCTTGTTCTCCCGTCTGGGCCACCTCTACCCTCGCGCTTGAACCTCTGACGAGCTGCTCAAAAACATCCGGGCCAGGGCCGCACTCTGCGTCCGGATGTCAAATTCCCTCTCAACCACTTGCCTGGCTTTCCGCCCCATTCTGCCACGCTCTGCATCGGACATGTTCGCCACACGGCGCAGCGCCGCGGCCAGCCCCTCTATGTCGCCCGGGGCCACAAGAATGCCTGCCCCACGCTTCACTAGCTCCGGCACACCATTCACGGCGGTCGCAATCACCGGGACTCCCATTGCCATGGCCTCCATCACCGACACAGGTACTCCCTCCGAGTACGAGGGGAGCACAAACACCGAGGCCTTTTGCAGCTGCGCCAACACCTCCTCGTGAGCACGGGCGCCCAGGAAGCGAAATCGCTCTGCCAGTCCGTAGCGCGCGGCCTTGTCTTCAAGCTCTGTTCGCTGGGGGCCGTCGCCAACCACTACGCACTCATAGTCGACTTCATCTGCCAGCGCCCTGCAGGCTTCCACCAAGTCCGCGATCCCCTTGCGCGGTTGCAAGCGCGCCACCGTGAGGATGCGGAACACACCGATCGTGCGGGGCTCGCCTGGACGAAAAAGGGCAAGATCCACACCGCAATGAACAACCCGCACTTTGCTCTGCGCGGCAGGCTCCATCCTGGCCAAGAAGCGCCTGTTGTACTCCGAAACCGTTATCGCAAAGCGACTCTCTCGAATGAGAAACGCCGCCAGCAGCGGATTCGGATTAAAAAAGATGTCGTGCCCGTGCAGGGTTACCGAAAAGGGGATCCCTGCCACCCTTGCTGCCACCCAGGCAACAAGCCCCCCAGTCTCAGCAAAATGTGCGTGGGCGTGTGCGACCTGCTCCCGGCGCAGCAGCACCGCAAGGGGGAGCCCTTTGCTCAGCGCGTACAGGCTCTGCGCCATTGCGTACAGGCGGGCTCCATGCGAAGGTTGCTGAGCACTCAGCCTGAGCAACGCCACAAAAATCCTCGCCACCGCCCGAGGCGCACCCCACACGGCATGCACCATCCACCACCATGAGCACGGAGCCCACAGCGCCGGCAGGTACGTGAGCAACGGGCGCAACGCCGCCACGCGCGAAGACTCTGCCCCCGCGTCGCCCTTTCTTACGGCAAAGACGCGCACCTGCAGACCAGGCGCCGCCAGGCCAAGGAAGAAGAGCTCATTGGTTACGAAGGTCTCCGAAAAGCGAGGGAATTTCCACACGACGTAGGCGATGCGCACAGGACGGCCCACCACAACGCTGGCATCCGGCGGGTTCATGCGGGAATCGTCACGCTTCTGAGTCCCTGGGTAGCCCATGGATCCTTGGTCATTCCCTCTTCAACCCGCGCATGAACCCCGCGGTAAATACGAGCAACCCGAGAAAGCACAGGGGATACAGGAGCACAAAGCGGACAAAGTTCGCAGGACTCCAACGGATAAGGCGGTAGGCTATGGCAATGGTGCGGGCAAGCGGGATGAGAGGAGCAAGCAGCGGCGATCTTGTGACAAACGAGTCGCGCAACATGAGCCTACGGCGGGTGAGCGCCCCCCCGATGCCCAGTTGGAACTGATTGCGCAAGAAACCTTCCAGGGACGTGCGGTTGCGATGAACGACACGAATGCCTGGGACCAGGTACACTCCTATCCCCTCACGGTTCATCTTCCTGCTAAAGGCCGAATCGCTCCCTTTAATGGCATTGTCAAATCCGCCGTAGCGGACAAAGAGTTCTTTACGGTAGGCAACATTGCACGTGGGCAACAACTCCACGGCCCGCTGCCCACCCCGGTCAGCCTGAAAGTTATTGAATTCCAGAAGGAACTCGACAGTGCCTATGGCGCTGTCGGCGGTGCCGTTGCTTACGGGCCCGCCCACCACGTGCATGCCGTCCCGCTGACACTCCACAAGTTTCTGAAGCCAGTCCGGGGCAACGACGCAGTCGGTGTCGGTAAACGCAATGATTTCGCCGCGGGCCTGGTTAATTCCCGCATTCCTGGCGACGCCTGGATAGGCACGGCGTGGCAATCGGATAAATCTCACCTCTGGGAATTTGCACTCAATCTCCCTGGTCAAGTCCTGGGGCGAGCTATCGACGACAATCACTTCATAAGCGTAGTCTGTTCGCTGGGCATAGAGCGAGCGCAGGCAGTCAAAGAGCAGCGGGCCAGGATTGAAGCTGGGCACGATCACCGACACATCACACCGGTCCTGGGATGTGGCCACCGCTCTTTTGCTCATGCGGCCCTCCGGAGATACAGAGGCAGCCGCCCGCGGTAGAACTCGACGGTCTTTGCCACCCCCTCGCTCAAAGGGGTGCGAGGCTCCCAGCCGGTCAGTCGATGTAATTTGTCGTAGGTGACCACAAACCGCTTGATGTCAATCTTCTCCCTGCTCGGCGGGAAGGGCACGTGCACGTAACTTCCCTTGCCAACGGCTCGAAGCACCTCCTTCACCATGTCCAGAAACACCGTTTCTACGCCGGAGCCGACAAAAAACACCTCGCCGTCTGCTTCCGGGCGTTGCGCTGCTAGTATGAAAGCGTCCACCACGTCGTCGATGTACACATAGTCCCGCGTCTGACCGCCGTCGCCGTACACCGTGATCGGCTCCCCCGTCATGGCCCTCTTGATAAACCAGTTCAAGATGCCGTAGAAGCCGTGGTGCATCTGGCAGCGCGGACCGTAAACGTTGTTCAACCGCAGGGAAACCACGGGAAAACCATACACTTTGCCAAAAAGGAGCAAGTATTTCTCCGCCGCAAGCTTGTTGATGCCATAGACGTCGGTGGGATTGGTGGGATGCTCTTCATCGACCGGCAGATAGAGGGGTTCTCCGATCTGCCCCCTGCTGCCCGCGTAGACAACCTTCACGCGCCGACTGGCTTCTGCGCACGCCCGCGCCACATTGAGGGTGCCATGGCAATTGATGTCCACATCCAGAGCCGGATTTTCCATCGAGATCTCACGTCCGACCTGTGCGGCCAGATGAAAGACCACATCCTGTTCGCGCACCTGCTCGGCCAGCAGTGGATAGTCCCGGACGTCACCTTTGACAACCTTCACCCGGTCGGCAATCCCCTCGATGTTGGCAAAGTTCCATCCATACGGCTCCAAGCACGCGTCGTAGAGGGTCACCTCTGCGCCCAGGCTCACGAGTCGATGGGCCAAGTTGCTGCCAATAAAACCCAACCCACCGGTGATGAGGACACGCACCCCTTGCATCTGCTCAATTCGCGCTTCTGTCATGGACAAGCTCACTTGCGATGGCCTTCAGCTGTTTTCCCAGAAGATGGCATGTGCAGTGCTCCAAGAATACCTTGTGCCCCCCTTGCGCAATCTTGTGACGGAGGCCCGGGTCACGCTTGAGGCGAAGGATTGCCTGGGCCAATGACTCTGGGTTTGCCCTCTCGCACAGCAGTACACTCTCCCCATCGACCAGCAGCTCTTGGATGGGGGCATTGCGAGATGAGATTAGGGGCTTGCCGACGGCAATGGCCTCAATGACCTTGTTTGTCACCACGCGCGAAACACGTTCGTTGTCGCCAAAGATGCCCAAGCACACATCCGCCCGTGACATATAGGTCGCCAGCTCCTCAAAGGGCACATTGTCCAGGAAGCGCACGTTACGCAGCCCGAGCTCCTCGGCCAGCCGGCGATCGGCTTCATAGGTGATGCCCCGACCGATGATCTGGAATGTGACACCTTCACCCCGGAGCAGATGGGCAGCCAGAAGAATGTACTTCACACCGTGAAAGGGTGCGTACTCGCCGTGAAAGTGGACGAGGAACTCCTCCTGTTCCTTCTCGACGGCTCGCGGCCGGATGACCTCTTCGTCGGTCGCCAGAAACACGCGGCGGAAGCGCTGCGGCGGAATCTTGAAGCGGCGCACGCAGCTGTCGATGTGGTCCTGGCTTTCCAACACCACCATGTCCGCCAGGCGCATGGAAAGCCGGTCGGCCAGTCCGAACAGCCAGGCGCGCAGGGTGCCCGGCGCAGCTACCCCTCGGTCAAACACCATCGTGTCGTAGGTGGT
>JAPDPR010000042.1 GCA_034506335.1 candidate division KSB1 bacterium | reverse complement strand
CACCGGCGCGTAGCCCCAATTGTGAGCCAGGGAGCGATTGGCCAGCTCAACAATGAGCCGCACCTCACGGTCGAGCTCCTTCATATTCACCGTGCGCACGCGCACATCGTAGCGCTGCTGGATGTGCGCCAGATGGCGCACAAAGCGCTCCGGCAGCGTATACCCTGAGGCGGCGTCCCCTCGGTATACCTCCAGGTCCTTTACCTTGCGCAGGCCAAAGGCTTCCATCTGCCGGTTGTAAAAAGGCGGGTTGTACGGCGACATGATGGTGGGCGGCGCATCGAAGCCCTCGACGATAAAGCCCCAGTTCTGCGACTCGAAGCTAATCGGACCACGCATGGCGGTCATCCCGCGCGCCGTTAGCCAGTCCCGCGCGGCGCCCAGCAAAGCCATGGCCACCCGGTCATCATCCACGCACTCATAGGAGCCAAAGAAGCCAAGAGAGCTACCCCAGTACCGATTTGCATGCTGATCGATGAATGCTGCCACCCTTCCCTGTGCATGGCTTCCCTCCCAGGCCAAGAAGAGGGCGTAGTCGCAGTGCTGCAGCATGGGGTTGGTGCTACGGCGGAAGAGCCTGCGCTGTTCACTTCGTAGGGGTGGCACCCAGTAAGGGTCTTCTCGATAAAGCACGTAGGGCAACGAGACAAATGCTCGCTCCTCCGCGCGTGAGCTCACCTGTCTGACTTCCATGTGGCCTCCACGCTTTCTGCGCGCGTCGCGTCCGCGGAGCCTGGGCGCGACAAGCTCCTGCACAAGAAACGGTGCACCCAGCTGGGCATAAGCGCCTGGGGTCTGGCGCCTCCCCGGCCGCAGGCCCTACGCGCTCTTGGGTGAGGGTAGCCTCTCCGACTGACGCCACTACTCGCCAGCGATTTCCAGAGCTCGCTCAACGTCCGAAACATCCAGAATGACGGTCCCGCGCTCCTGACCCGGGTTCATCGTCCCGTAACAGTACTCGATGTTGATTCCCGCATCACCCAACGCCGTGGCCAGTTTGGCCAAGGCGCCAGGCTGATTGTCCAGCTCCGCAACAAGCACCTCCCGCTCTTCTACCTCGTAACCCAAGGCTATGAGCGTCTTCATGGCCTTGGCCGTGTTTGATACGCGCAACTTGGCCACATCGCCGAACACGCCGATGGCCTCGATGTTAATTTTGCGGCGAGCCAACTCCTGACACAAACGCCCAATGACGCCCGGTCGGTTCTCCACCACGACGAATATCTCCTGGACTTTGTACATATTCCCCTCCTTGGTGCTGTGCGCTCTCTCCGGGCCGGCCAGCATCATGCTGGCAGTGTGGGGTGCTGCAAATGAAACTCCGTCACGTCCTGATAGGCCTTTGCCACCGCCAGGAGTTGTGCCTCATCAAAGAGTCTGCCCACAAAGGTGATGCTCGTGGGTGTCCCTTTTTCGCTAAACCCATTGGGCACCACTACAGCCGGATGTCCGGTCAAGTTTGTCAGCAGGAGGTTGTTGCCTCCGAAAGATGGTGCAACGTAGACGTCGACCTTGGTCATGAGTTTGCCCATCTCCTGCATCAGCAAGGTGCGTACGCGGTTGGCCTGGATATACTCGACGGCCGGGATGAGGCGGGACTGCCTGAACACGTTGGGCCAGGCGTTCTTGACCTGGCGCACCATGAGGTCATCCCGGTTTGTGCGCGTCAACTCGTCGAAAGCCGCCGCGGCCTCGGCACTAAGAATGAATTCCAGGGCTTCCACCGGATAGTCGGGCAGCTCGATGGACACCAGGTCTACGCCTAATGAGCGGAGCACATCCAGGACAGCCGTATCACGCGCCCGGGCTTGCTCATCTCGCCGGGGGTCGGCAAAGGCACTCTCAACAAATCCGACCCGCAGCTTGCGTACGTCGGCACGCGCGTCCCAGGCAAAGGGCAGGTCAACCACCGTCAGGTCCTTGCCGTCCGGCCCATGGATGGCCGCAAGAACCAGCGCACAATCCTCTACGCAGCGGCAGATGGGACCCAGCTTGTCCATGCTCCAACTCAAAGCCATGGCCCCGAACCTGCTCACCCTGCCGAAAGTCGGACGAAGACCGGTCACCCCACACCTGGAGCACGGCGAAACAATGGAGCCATAGGTCTCGCTGCCGATGGAAAATGCCACCAGACCGGCGGCAGTCGCCGCGGCAGGACCGGCGGAAGAGCCGCTGGAACCCTGCTCCAGATTCCACGGGTTCTTGGTCTGACCGCCGAACCATACGTCCCCCCAAGCCAGTTCGCCGAGGGTGAGTTTGGCCACCAGCACTGCCCCTGCTTGGTCCAGTCGCTCCACCACCGTGGCGTCGTAATCCAAGACCTGGTCCTTGTAAGGCATGGCGCCCCAGGTGGTTTTGTATCCCCGCGTGGCCAGGAGGTCCTTTGCCCCCCACGGCAGACCGTGCAGTGGACCGCGATACCTGCCCCTTGCCAGCTCGTCGTCCGCCCTCCGCGCCTGCTCGATGGCACGCTCCTCGGTGAGCGTCACCACGCACTTCAAGTGCGGATCGTAGCGGCGCAGTCGCGCCAGGTACATTTCGGTCAGCTCCCGCGCACTGACCTTCTTGCGCCGCACTAGTTCCGCCAAATACACCGCCGGCCAAAAGGCCACCTCTTCCAGGTCCGAGGGAAGCGGCGGAAGCTGCACCTTTGTCCGCCGATTCTTGCCGAGCTTCACTTCCGGCGCTGCGCCAGCAGGCAGGGGATTGAACTGGAGCGCAGGGGGCACACTGTTGTCCAAGGGGATGGCGCGAAGTCTATCGTAGGCCTCCAGATTCTCATTGACGCCATCCAACATGAGTTCCCGCTCCTCCTCAGTAAACTGCAGGCCCGTGATCCCCTCTGCGCCCCGGAGCATGTCCTTGCTCACCCGCTGCTGCCGATTTCCCTGGATACGCGCCCTTACTCCTGGCAAGAACAACCCGACCAGGCCACCCAGTGCGGAAAGGCCCACAAAACGTCGCCTGCTCATGGTCCCCTTACCTTCAAACTTGGCGGTTACTCTGGTGCTCATGTGCTGCTTCTCTGGCGGCTCCAACTGGTACGCAGGCATGCCGGTTCCGACGCCTCCTACCCTTTCAAGCCCGTAAGAGTAATGCCCTTGACGAAGTAGCGCTGGGCCATGAAGAAGATAACCACGATGGGCACCATAACGCACACGGCGGCAGCCATCTGGTATGGCCATTTGGTCACGTGCATGTTGTGGAAGAAAGCAATCCCCACCTCCACGGGACGCATGTCCATCTGCGTGGTCACGATCAATGACCAGAGAAAATCGCGCCACACCGCCATGAAGGAAAAAATACCCAAGGTGGCAAGCGCCGGCTTGGAAAGAGGTAGGGCAATGCGCCAGTAAATATGAAACGTCGAAGCACCATCGATGCGCGCCGCGTCCTCAAGGTCACGCGGCAGCGTGAGGAAAAACTGCCGCAGCAAGAAAATCCCCCACACACTGGAAGCGAAGTAGAGGATCAGGCCTTGATAAGTGTTCACCCACCCGAAGGCGTCTACGATGAGAAAAGCAGGAATGATGGTTACAATCACCGGGATCATCATCGTTGCGATGTACAGGCCGAAGATGCGGTCGCGACCGCGAAAGTGCAGGCGCGCAAAGGCGAATGCCGCCATCGAACACACTATCAACTGAAGCAGCACCGCACCCAAGCTCATGATCACCGAATTGACGAAAAAGCGCCCAAAGGGGAGCAGGGTCAACGCTTCTCGGTAGTTGGACCAGAGGAACTTGCTCGGCCAGAGCTTAGGCGGGTATTGGCTCACCTCCAGCTCATTCATAAACGAGGTCATCACCATCCACAGGAAGGGAATGAGCATGGATAGAGCCAGGACAAGGAGTACCGCGTATATCACCACCCGGCTTGCGACCCTCCCGGCTCTCTTTACATTGAACCTCTTTTGTATGCGGACTGCCACCTTTGCGTCCTCAACCTCTTGCGCCTCAGCCCGTAGGATAACGGGCCTCCTCAGCTATACTCTACGCGCCTGCCCACCAGTCGGAACTGAATGAGCGTGATTACCAAGATGAGGGAAAAGAGTACCCAGGCCATAGCAGAGGCCCTGCCCATGCGCAGGTACTCCCACGCGTTCTGGTAGATGTGATAGACCACCACGTCAGTGGCGCGGGCAGGCCCCCCCTGAGTCATGACCCATACCGAGGTAAAAACCTGAAACGAACCAATAATGGCCGTCACCAGGATGAAGAAGGTCGTCGGTTTGAGCAATGGCAAGGTCACACGCCGAAAGCGCTGCCACGCATTGGCGCCGTCGATGATGGCCGCCTCGTAGAGGAAGTCTGGAATCCCCTGCAGCCCGGCCAAGAAAATAACCATCTGGTACCCGATCTGCATCCAGATAGTCATGACCATCAACGAGATCAACGCCGTGTTTGGGCTGCTGAGGCCACTCCATGAGCCGAGCCCAAGCAGGCGGAGGAGGTAGTTGATGAGCCCGAACTGCGGCTCATACAGCCACTGCCAGACCATGGCAATGGCCACAAAAGAGGAGACACTGGGCAAAAAGTACAAGGTGCGCAGCAGGTTCACACCTTTGATGCGCTGATTCATCATCATCGCCACCGCAAGCGAGATGGCCATAGCCACGGGGACTTGCAGCGAATAGAGCGCGGTGTTTTTCAGTGCGTTCAGAAACAGGCGGTCGGTGAAAATGGATCGATAGTTGTCCAGGCCGACGAACGGCTTGGTGGGCATGATCACATCCCATCGGTGCACGCTGAGGTAGAGGGAAAAAAGCAGGGGAGCTAAGACGAAGACCAAAAGGTGAGCGAATGAGGGGAACAAGAATGCGTACCCTTCCGCTGCGGCACGGCGTTCCTTCTTGCCCCCAGCAGCGAGGTTCACTGCCGCCACCCCTGCAGAAAGCACCCCTACGGCCAGCAAGAAGCGCAACACAAATGCCCTTTCGGAGCCAGGACGCGCCTCCGCCACCGGTGTAGCCCGCGCATCGGCCAGATCCTTGTCAATCTTCCGTGCTGCATCGGTAAGCATCTCGTGCAGGTCCCAACCCCGGTAGAGCACCAGGTCCACGGCGTCCTTGGTCAGCTCCTCCACCCGGCGGAATTGCTCCACCACCGTACCCCACGGCTGCCGGCAATAGGGCACCTCGTCCAGGAACACCTGCTCCAGACCAAAGGGGTCCAGCTCGGCCTGCTTCTTGGCTACCTCGACGATGGCGGGGATGGCGATGAGCGACTCGATGCGTTGCATTCCGGCCCATTTGCCCCCCATGAAGGCCGCCAATTCCATAGCCAGCTCTGGATGCGCGGTGCCTTTGGGCACGCACCACCCTGCCTCGTACATCACGGTGATGTGCGTGCCATTGGCTGGATCCGGCAGTGGGGCCACCCCTACCTCCAACTCCCCTCGCTTCATGTACTCTTGGATGGTAGTCAGCAGCCAGTGGCCACTCACCACCATCCCTATGCGACCGGTGAAGAAAAGCCGGGTGATGCCCCCGCTTTCGGCTGCGGCGTACTGCGCATGCGGCGCCACCTGATGCTTCACCCGCAAGTCGATGAGGAATCGGATCGCCTCCTCCGTCGCGGGGGAGTTTAGGTAGCCCATGGCCCGCGTGCCGTCGGGGCTCAAAATGTCGCCGTGGTTCATCCATACAAAAGGCTGCCAGTAGAACAAGTAGGTGGAGAACGCCGTGCCGAACTGATCAATGCGCCCGTCGCCGTCCAGGTCCTTGGTGAGCTTCTTCGCAAGCTCCAAATAGTCATCCCACGTCCAACCGCGCCTCGGATAGGGCAGCCCGGCGGCGTCGAACAGACGGCGGTTGTAGTACATGGCGATTGGGTTAAAGTCCTTCGGGAAGGCGTAGAGGGCACTGTCCCGCATGCCGATGCGGAGCACATTGGGGAAGTACATGGAGAGGTCAATTCCTTTGGCCCTGGCAATTGGCATCAAGTCTAACAGAAGGCCCCGATTGATGAAGGTTGGCATGATCACCGAGTCGAGCAGGAACACATCCGGAGGCGAGCCTGCCGCGATGGCGGCCAGCACCTTCTCTTTGTAGTTAGATGCGGGTATCGACTCGACGCGAACTTCCACCCCCGGGTGTTGACGGGCGAACTCGTCGGCGATGAGCTGCTCGCTTTTGACCTCTTCGGCGCCACCCCAATTGGCCACTCTAAGCACAATGGTCTCGGCAGGAGCAGTGAGAACCCAGCTTACCAAGACCGCCAGCGCCAGAATAACGCGGCCTGCGGGGGACGAGCCTGATCCCTGCCGGCGCTCACAGGCAAGGCTTCCTCCTACGATTCTACGCATGCCATTCCAGACCATGGCGGGCAAAAAGATGCTCAAGTTCGTACTCTACAGGTGGCTCCAGACCAAGTTCATGAAGGCGCTCCACTTGCCGGAATACCTGCCCCGGTGGGCCCTCCATCACCAGGCGTCCTTTGTGCATGACCAACAAACGATCCACCCCCAGCAACTCCTCAGGGTACTGACTGATGAGGAGTGTGGACACTTTGGCGTCAGGCTTCTCTTCGCGGTGCAAGCGCTGAATCATGGCCACAATGGCTTCCCGCCCCTTGGGGTCCAGGAGCGACGTGGGCTCGTCCAGGATCAAATACTTTGGGCGCATGGCCATGACTGCGGCCAGAGCCAGGCGCTGCTTCTCGCCTCCAGAAAGAAGATGCGGCGGGTGGTTACGGTACCGCTCGAGGTCAAACTCGGCCAACGCCTGGTCCACACGCGCGTGCATTTCTTCGTGGGGTACCCCGAGGTTCTCCAGACCGAAGGCAATCTCGCGCTCAACAGTGGTTGAAACCAATTGATTGTCCGGGTTCTGGAAGACCATCCCCACCTTTTGGCGGATGGCAAGGTGGTTAGCCTGGTCCCGCGTGTCCAGGCCGTCAACCAACACTTGTCCGCGGGTCGGCACCAGCAGTGCGTTGAGACATCGTGCGAGGGTGGTCTTGCCTGAGCTGTTGGCCCCCATCAAGCCTAATGACTCTCCCTCCTCAATGGTAAGGGAGACCCCATCTATGGCGGGTGTGGTGCCGCCGTCCGCAGATGGGTAGGAGAAACTCACGCCGATGACTTGTATCAAGAGTCTCCTCTCTTGTGCCAGGCAAGCTTTCTTGTTTGTTTAAATATAACATTTTTGTTGACCCAGTCAACCGTTTTTCTTAAATTGCAAGAGGTGGCGCGAGGACTCGTTCACGCAAGACCGGGCTTGGCGCACACAAGACAGACCTCGACAGCAAAGAGCTTATGAATATTTCTTTGCGCACCAAACTCATTCTTAGTTTCGTTGTGGTGGT
Source organism: candidate division KSB1 bacterium (assembly GCA_034506335.1). Classification (NCBI taxonomy): domain Bacteria; kingdom Pseudomonadati; species Candidatus Zhuqueibacterota bacterium. The sequence goes on along the minus strand of JAPDPR010000042.1, from coordinate 27,354 downwards.
ACTGCTCACGGGCGCCATTGCTGCCTGGGTTGGGTTCCGCCTCATCGGCGACGTGGTAGTACGACAGGCACAGGACAAGGTGCGCAACGACCTCAATACGGCGCGAGCCCTGTACCGTAACAAGTTGGACCGCATTCGGGACGTGGTAGAGCTCACGTCCATCCGCTACTATGTGCGCGAAGGCCTGGCCGCAGGCAACATCAGGGCGTTGGGCAGAGAGCTGCAGAAGACGCTCTCCATGGAGTCGCTGGACATCCTCGGTGCTACCGACGCGCGGGGAATCGTGCTCTATCGTGCTCGCAATCCCGGCGTGGCAGGGGATAGCCAGAGTGAAGATGAGCTCGTCCGACGCGTGCTCCTCACCGGCCAGGCTGCGGCGGGTACGACGCTCATTCCTGAAGAAGAGCTCCGCAAAGAGGGAACAGATCTGGCTGAGAAGGCGCGCATTCAGGTAATCCCCACCCCTATGGCCAAACCACGACCGGGCGGTGAGGAAACTCGGGGCATGATGCTGAAAGCCGTAGCCCCGGTACTCGATGAACAGGGTCTCTTGCTCGGCACCATCTACGGCGGGGTGCTGCTGAACCGCAACTATGAGCTGGTCGACACCATCAAGCAGACTGTCTATCAAGGGGAGCTCTACAAGGGCAAAGAGATCGGCTCCGCCACCATCTTCTTGGGCGACATCCGCATTTCCACAAACGTTTTGCGCGAGGATGGCAGCCGCGCCATCGGAACGCAGGTGTCCAGCGCCGTGCACGACCGGGTGTTAGTCCAGGGGCTGCCGTGGATCGAGAGGGCCTTTGTGGTGAATCACTGGTACATCACCGCCTATGAACCCATCCGCTCCCACGCCGGCACGATCATCGGCATGCTCTACGTGGGCATGTTGGAGCAAAAGTTCGCAGACCTGCGGCGTGCCACGCTGCTGACCTTTGGCGGCATCACCTTGGCAGGCGTAGTTGGGGCGCTTCTCATCAGTATCGTTCTGGCCAATGGCATTCTGAAACCGTTGCGCCGCCTTGCCGAGGCCACGCAGCAATTAGCCCAGGGCGACCTCAGCCACAAGGTGCATGTAAATTCGCGCGATGAAATCGGGACGCTGGGCCACATGTTCAACTTCATGGCTGCCTCTCTCCTTGACCGCGACGAACAGCTCAAGCAGCGCGCCCAGCAGACCATTATGCAGTCGGAGCGCCTGGCCACCGTGGGCCAGCTGGCCGCCGGCGTAGCCCACGAGCTCAATAATCCCCTCGGTGGCATTCTCCTCTACGCCAATCTCTTGTTGGAAAAGGCCAAGGACGGCGATCCCATCAAGGAAGACCTCCAGGTCATCGTGCGGGAGACCGAACGCTGCCGGAGGATCGTGCGCGGACTGTTGGACTTTTCTCGGCAAACCAAATTGGAGATGACTCTCACCGACCTCAATAGGATCATCAACACGACCCTGGATCTGGTGGTCACGCAAGCCATATTCAAGGGAATCACCGTGACCCGGAATCTGAGCCCGCTCCTTCCCAAGGTCATGGTGGACGTAGGGCAGATGCAGCAGGTCTTCATCAATATCATCATGAACGCGGCAGAGGCCATGGCAGGTAACGGGTCCTTGGAGGTGACCACCTCGGTGCAAGACAATTCCTATGTGGTCACCTCCATCCGCGACACTGGTCCAGGCATTCCCGAAGAAATCCGCAGCAAGATATTTGACCCTTTCTTCACCACCAAGCCGCTGGGCAAGGGCACAGGGTTAGGCCTGTCGATTGCGTTCGGCATCGTTCGCAAACACAACGGCGTCATTGAGGTGGAAACGGAGGTGGGCAAGGGCACTACGTTCCACATCAAGCTTCCAGTCATGGACACAGCCGATGAGAGACCGCGGCGTTGACGTATACATCCTGGTAGCAGACGACGATGCGAGCATCCGGGAAGGGTGTGCGCGGGTGTTGCGTGACGATGGTTACCACGTGCAGACCGCAGTCGACGGGCTGCAGGCACTGCACATGCTCGCGGAACGGGAATTTGATATCGTGCTTCTGGACTTGAAGATGCCTGGGGCCGACGGCCTGCAGGTGCTCCGGTACATCAAACAACAGCACCCGGGCACTGAGGTGGTTATGATCACCGGGTACGCCACGGTGGAAACGGCAGTGGAGGCGATGCGCCTGGGCGCCTACGACTATATTCCAAAACCTTTCCCGCCCAACGACGTCCGGCAAGTAGTTTCCAAGGTCTTGCAAAAACGCGAACTCCTGGCGGGGGGCCCAGAGCAGGAATGGAAAATCGAGCTGGATGGCCGCACCGACATAATCGTGGGAGACAGTCCACGGATGCGCGAGGTCTTTCGCCTGGTGAAGAAGGTGGCGCCCACGGATGCCACGGTGCTCATCTATGGCGAAAGTGGCACAGGCAAGGAGCTCATCGCCCGTGCCATTCACTACAACAGCCTGCGCCGAGATAAGCCATTCCTCACTGTGGACTGCGGCTCATTAGTGGAAACCCTGTTTGAAAGTGAGCTCTTCGGGCATGTCAAAGGGGCTTTCACCGGCGCCATCGCCACCAAGCACGGCAGCTTCGAGCTGGCCAACGGCGGCACGTTCCTCTTCGATGAGATTGGCAACATCTCCCTGAACATGCAAGCCAAGATCTTGCGAGCCATTCAGGAGAGAGAGATTCGTCGGGTCGGGGGGACGACCACCATCAAGGTGGATGTGCGCATTATCGCCGCCACCAACCGGGACCTTCGTCGCTGCGTGCAGGAGGGCACCTTTCGCGAAGACCTCTACTACCGCCTCAGTGTCATCCCCATCTATCTCCCTTCCCTGCGAGAGAGAAAAGAGGACATACCGCTGCTGGCCCACCATTTTCTGCAAAAGTACAACCAGCGCCGGAAAAGATCGGTTGCAGGCATTTCGCCGGAGGCTATGCAGTTGCTATGCAACTACCGTTGGCCGGGCAACGTCCGCGAGCTGGAAAATGTCATCGAACGGGCGGTAATTGTGGAGGAGAGCGACCAGATCACGCCTGACAGCCTGCCGTCACACCTGCGCGCAGAAGAGAAGGCGCCCCTTCCCGCATCACAGGAAATCCGCACGCTGGAGCAAATGGAAAAGGAGCACATCGCGCGAGTGCTGGTAGCCACAGCCGGGAATCGTTCCCGTGCAGCTCAACTTTTGGGCATCGACCGCAAGACGCTGTACGAAAAGATCAAGCGCTACCAGATTGAAGTCCCATAGGGTACGTCGCACCCTTTGCCCTGGCAGAACGCTTCTTTGCCCCACCTGACGTGCATTTCCCTTCCCCAGGCCTCCTAGCTCGTAACGGCATACCTTCTTAAACCCTCGCTCCAGCAACCTCGACAACTGCCATTGCGCACCTGCGTGTTCATCTACTAACCCGTGGTTCTTCTTTCGCTTTGAAGACGATCGTTACTGCACCAGGTAGCCCGCGCAGCCTAATCAGTCAAGACCGACCGCCAACGACCGAAGGTTTCTCCGAGTTCGAACCACACAACCCAAGCGAAACCCCGCCGGGGACTCCTCTTCTCTGGCGTGGTACACGCCACCGCCAGGGCGTGTCATCGGGTTCGTCGTAAGACTATCCCTGCGCGGCGCGCGGTCTCGTGTGCGTCACCTAGGAGCAAAGGTAGATGTTTTATCCAGAATGCCGTTCGAGAGCAGCGGGGTATCGGTGAATGACGCGTGTTTTCTTCGGTTTTCCCCACTCTACCACTGTTCTTTTCGCAAGAACCTTTCAACGCACTGGGGGAAAACACCACACTGTGGTAAATTCCCACGCCCCTGGAGGTCCGCCGTCAAGCACAGCCCATGGCTCTCGACTACAGGTGTGGAGAAACTCCACACGAGGGCCTTTGCGGTCTTGACACCTCCCGATCTCCACGCGTTACTCTATGCCACTAATCTCTTTGATATTGAATGACTTAGAACCAGCGGTTTAGACCCGCGCGGCTCAGCCGATTGTTGGCACAGATCTTGTTGCCACCGGGATGGCATGGAAGAAAGATTAGAGAAAACAAGAGATAGCGCAGCACCGGAGCAGCCGATTCGCTGCTTGGCCAACATCCTAGTGGTGGCCAACCAGCAGGATGCTTGCATCCGCGAGCTCACCCAGTGTGTCACCGCGCACGGCTACTGCATCGAGGCTGAGGATGACATCGCCGAGGCCATCCGCCGCGTGCAGGAACACAAGTTTGAGGTGATCGTGTTGGATACCGCAACCAGCGGCATACGCCCAGAAAGGGCAGTGGGTATTCTCCGGGGGCTGGACCCTCAAGCGAAGATCGTGGTCAAGAGCACTTACAACACTAAGGAGTTAGAAGCGGAGATTCGCAAGGCCAGGGTCTACTACTATCACTTGGACTGCTTTGGCATCGAGGAGTTGAAAATGGCGGTTCTCTCGGCCTTACAAGGTGTAGCACCGGGGCCGCAGGTTAGCACGAAGGAGGTCAAGACGATGCAAACAAAGGGAAAAATCCTTATCGTTGATGACGATGCGGACTTTGTCGAGATCAACAAGAGGGTGTTAGAAACCAACGGCTACCAGACCGCTGTGGCCTACAACCCTGAGGAGGCATGGGCCACCTTGAGCACCTGGCAGCCAGACCTGATCATGCTGGACGTGATGATGCCCACAGGCACCGAAGGATTTCATTTCGCCTATCGTCTGCGTGCCGATACGCAGTATCGCCACATCCCGGTGCTCATGGTCACGCACATAAACCAAGTGGCGGAGTTTCGTTTTTCACCGGAGACGGACGGTGACTTTCTGCCTGTTGAGGACTTTATCGAGAAGCCGGTGCGCCCGGAGGAGCTGGTGCGCCGCGTGGAATCGCTATTGGCCAAGGCGCGCACCAACCCCTGGCAGAAGGTCAACACCTATCAGGGTATGGGTTTAAAGAAGCAGTCCTGAGCGGTTGCGATGAGGAGCAAACCTCGCATATTGGTGGTTGACGACGAGGAAATCATCCGCCTCGGATGCCAACGCATCCTTAACGAAGAACACTATGAGGTTCTGACCGCCGAGAATGGCAAAGTCGCTCTGGCTTTGGTCAAGGAAAGATCGCCGGACCTGATGCTGGTCGACCTGCTGATGCCAGAGCTGGGCGGCATGGAGGTGCTGGAGAAGGTTCACCAGCACGACAAGAACATCGTCACCATCGTCATTACTGGCTATGCCACGATTGAATCGGCGGTAGAAGCGGTCAAGAAAGGCGCGTTCGATTACTTGCCCAAACCCTTCGGCCCAGAAGAACTGCGCGCGGTGGTACTGCGTGGCTTGGAGCGGCGACGTTTGCTTCTGGAAACTGAACGCCTCCGCAGGGAACGCGAGCGCAACCTGTTAGAGCTTGCTGCCGAGCGCTCCCGCACCGCCACCATCATCCACTCTATGGGCGAGGGTCTGTTGGTAGTGAACCGGCAGCGGCAGGTGGTGCTCTTGAACCCCGTGGCGCAAAAGATTCTTCACCTGCACGAAGCACAGGTCGTGGGCAAGCCAGTCGAAGGACACCTGGCCGAGAAGCAACTGGAAGACTTCATTATTAGTGCCTTGACGCACGAAGAACCTCGTCCGATTCTTTCTCGGAAGGAAATTCCTCTCGAGCGCCGGCCTCAGGAAGTGCTCGCCGCCACGCTCTCGCCCATTCTGAGCGAAAAAGGCGAGATGTTGGGGGTTGTGGTGGTGCTGAGAGATATCACCGACCAGAAGCGCGTGGAAAGGAGCAAGTCGGACTTTGTCCGGATGGTCGCTCACGAGCTGAAGGCCCCTTTGGGTGCCATCGAAGGATACTTGAACCTGCTCATCGACGGTATGGTCAAGGACGACCCGGCGCGGGAGAGAGAGATCATCGTCCGCTGCCGCGATCGTGCCGAAGCCCTGTTAGGACTCATCCGCGACCTACTGGACCTTTCAGCCATCGAGGCAGGCAAGGTTGCCCAGGAGATGCAACCAATAGAGATCAGTTCCATCCTGCAAGAGGTGGTGGAAATGATGAATGGCGAGGCCCGGGCGCGCAACGTCTCCATGGAACTGCGCGCTGCCTCGCGCCTCCCTAAGGTGGTAGCCGATCGTGAGGACCTGATGAGAGTCTTCACTAATCTGGTGAGCAACGCCATCAAATACAACCGTCCGGGCGGTCGCGTAAGCGTGGCGGCCCACCAGGAGAACTCCCATGTCGTCGTGGAGGTGACGGATACCGGTTTCGGCATCCCACCCGAGGAACAGAGCAGGATCTTCGATGAGTTCTATCGCGTCAAGAACGAACACACCCGCAACATTTGTGGCACCGGGCTCGGGCTCGCCATTGCCAAGCGCATCGTGGAATCGCACCGCGGCTACATCGAAGTGCAGAGCAGACCAGAAGAGGGCAGTACATTTGCAGTGCATTTGCCCATGTTCAAAGCTTAGAAATAAAGGAACCATGTGCGATGAAGGAGAACACCGTTATGCAAGAACCCGCGAAGATTCTGATTGTCGATGACGACCCCGACTATGTGGAAATCACCCGCAGCATCCTGGAGAGCAAGGGGTATCGGGTAGACACTGCCCACTCGAAGGCTGAGGCGGAGCAAAAACTCGCGGCGTCAAGGCCCGATCTCATAATCCTGGACATCATCATGGACCGAATGAACGACGGGTTCAAGCTCTGCTACCAGCTCAAGCACGACCCTCAGACGCGCACTATCCCGGTCTTTGCCATCTCTTCCGTCAACCAGGTGACCGGCTTCACCTTTTCTCCGCAGACCGATGGCGAATACTTTGAGGCCGACGACTTTGCCGAAAAGCCCATCAAAGCAGACGAATTGCTCAAGCGGGTAGAAGTGCTCTTGCGGAAAAAGTGACTTTTCTGGTGAAAGGATGACCGATGAGAATCGTAACGCTACCCAAAGACAACCTCGTGCCGTTTCTGGAATCGACCAAGGCGTTCGGCGAGTTACATGCGCCATTGCGTCGGGGCGAAGAGAGCTGTGCTCTCGGAAAAGTAGACAACGCCGCGGATATTCAGGTAGGGTGCCTACGTACCATACTGCCGCCAAAAAAGTACTTCATGCCCCAGGAGCAGACGATGTTCTCGTTCTCGCCTGAGGGCTATGAGCCGGTAGCCGAGGAGGCGGGCAAGAGGTACGTGCTTTTTGGTCTGCACCCCTGCGACATTCATGGGCTCAAGATCCTGGACCTGGTCTTCAGTGGCAAGTACACTGACCCCTACTACTTCGAGCGGAGAAAGCATGTGGCCATTATCGGCCTGGATTGCATCCCCGACGAGTATTGCTTTTGCGACTCCATGGGCACTTCCTTCGCCGAGGATGGTTTTGACCTCTTCTTGAATGACATTGGGGACCGTTACCTCGTGATGGTGGGCACCAGCTTAGGCGACGACATGGTCAATGCCAGCGCACGCCTGTTCGGAGAAGTGGACGAGACAGCCAAGGAGGAGTTCAAGCGGCGCTCGAATACACGTCGGGAGCACTTTGCCGTTGAAGTGGAAACCTGGGGCCTTCCGGAGATCTTCGACATGGAATACGAGAGTCCCTTGTGGCGAGAGGCGGGCGAACGGTGCCTTAGTTGTGGAGCATGCTCCATGGTCTGCCCCACCTGCTACTGTTATGACGTCCTGGACCTGCTGGAGCTTAACGCGGAGAAGGGCGTACGCAAGCGGCGTTGGGATTCATGCTTGTTCAAGGACTATGCGCTAGTGGCAGGTGGTCACAACTTCCGCAAGGAGCGTTCCTCGCGAGTCAAGAATCGCTTTTTCCACAAGCAGCGCGGCTTTGTCGCCGAGTACGGGCGGCCTGCTTGCACCGGCTGCGGCCGCTGCATCGTCGACTGCCCGGCTCAGATCAACATCGTCGAACTTATCACCAAACTGCGGAGTTACAGCCATGTCTGATCGTCAGGATAGGCAAAACCCCTACCAACCGCACCTGGCACGCATTGTGCGCATTCTGCCGCAGATCCCCGACCACCGGTTGTTTCAGTTGCGATTCGAGGACGACGAGGTTGCGCGCAACTTCAAGCATCGTCCGGGGCAGTTTGTAGAACTCAGCGTCCTGGGTACCGGCGAAGCACCGATCTCCATCTCATCGTCCCCCACAAGACCAGGAACGTTGGAGCTCTGTGTACGCAAAGTGGGTCGGGTCACCGAGGCCCTCTTTCGCTTGGGTGTGGATGCAGTGATAGGCATCCGCGGGCCATACGGCAACGGCTACCCCGTCGAGGAGATGGAAGGCCACAACCTGCTGCTCGTGGCGGGTGGCCTTGGTATGGCTCCCTTGCGCTCCCTGCTCTGGTACGCGATGGACAACCGCTCCAAGTTCAAGGACATTATTCTGATGTACGGCGCGCGCGTTCCAGGTGATATGTTGTTCAAGTATGAGCTGCTCGGGCTCCTGGACCAGCCGGACATCAAATGCCTGCTCACCGTGGATCGCGACGACACCGGCCGTTGGCCGGCGCACATCGGCGTGGTGCCCAAGCTCTTTGACAAAGTTGAGCTTGACCCCAAAACGACCATCGCCGCAGTCTGCGGCCCGCCGGTCATGTACAAGTTTGTACTGCAGAAGCTTTTGGAACGTAACTTTTCCAAGGACCACATCTTGATGTCTCTGGAGCGAAAAATGAAGTGCGGCGTGGGCAAGTGCGGGCACTGCGCCATCGGCTACAAATACACCTGTCTTGACGGCCCCATTTTCACGTACTGGGACGTCATCAATCTGCCTGAGGTGGTGTGAGGAGGAACGCGACGATGATCGTCAAACCAAAGATTGGCATATTTGGACTCACGGGCTGTAGTGGCGAACAGATTGTCATTTTGAACTGCGAAGATGAGCTGCTTGACATCGCAGGAGCAGTGGACATCAAGGTCTTTCACACCGCAACCTCTGACAACGACGAAGACGGCCCACTGGATATCGCCTTTGTGGAAGGTTCGGTAGTGAAGCCGGAAGAAGTGGAGACCCTCAAGAGCATCCGCAAGCGGGCCAAACTGCTGGTGGCCATCGGGACCTGTGCCGCGTGGGGCGGCATTCCGGCTATGCACAATGAACTCTCGCGGGAAGAACTCTGCCAGCAGGTGTACGGCGGTGACGGGAAGAGCTTTGAGACCATCCCCCCCCAACCTTTGCGCACGTTCGTGAAGGTCGACTATGTTATTTCCGGCTGCCCCATGGAGAAAGAGGACTTTCTCCGCGCCGTGCCCATGTTGGTGCACGGAGACTTGCCGCTATCCCCAAACTATGCGGTATGCACCGAATGCAAGATGCGGGAAAACGAGTGCCTGCTCCTGCGCGGGCACCTCTGCGTGGGGCCCCTCACCCAAGCCGGCTGCAACGCTCGCTGCCCCAGTTACGGCGTGGCCTGCTGCGGCTGTCGTGGGCCTGTGGACGAGGCAAATGTGGCGTCGGAAGTGAAGATCTTGCAGGAAAAGGGCTTTACCCAGGTGGACATCCACAATGCCCTTCGAACCTTTGCAGCTCCTGCGCAGGCGATGAAAGATGAACTGGTCAGAGGAAAGAACGCATGACTACCTCCATTGTTGTCGATCATCTGTGCCGCATCGAAGGACATGGCGGCATTACGGTGGAAGTAAAGAACGGGAAAGCAACCAGGGTGCAAATGGACATCCTGGAAGGGACACGCTTTTTCGAGGCCCTGATCAAAGGACGAAACTACACTGAGGTGCCGGGGATCGTCTCGCGCATCTGCTCCATTTGCTCAGGTGTGCACACGATCGCCTCGCAACTGGCAGTGGAGGACGCCTTTGGCGTGCAGGTGAGTCGCCAGACAAAGCTGCTCCGCGATCTCTTCTTGCAAGGGGGGAACATCGAAAGCCACGCGCTGCATGTGTTCTGCCTGGCGCTTCCCGATTACCTGGGTTACAGCGGGGCGATAGCCATGGCGGCCGACCATCCGGACAAGGTCAAAATGGGGTTGGAACTAAAGAAGATTGGCAACGTTATTCAGGAAGTAGTGGGTGGACGCGCCGTGCACCCGGTGAACACGGTAGTAGGAGGCTTTGGGAAAGTGCCCAGCGCCCAAGAGCTTGCCGCACTCCGCGAAAAGCTGATCAGCGGCCTTGCCCTGGCAGAGAAGGCAGTGGACTTCATGGCTACCTTGGAAGCGCCCCGGTTCACCGAGTCGCCGACCGTGTACGCTGCGCTGCGGCCAGCTGACGGCTCTTTCTCCCTGCTCGGCGAAGAGATTTGCCTCTCCACCGGCGAGTCGTTCCCGATTCGGGACTACCGGAAAGTGTGCAATGAATTTGTCGTGCCCCACTCCCACTCCAAGCACAGCAAATTCGACGGACGTCCGTTCATGGTGGGGGCTTTGGCGCGCTTGATGATCAACGGCAAGGCACTGCGTGGCAAGGCGCGAGAAGCGGCCGAGCGCTTGGGACTGACCTCCTTTACGGAGAACATCTTCCACAACAACACCGCGCAAGTAGTGGAGTTGGTGTACTCGCTGGAACACTCAATTGCATTGATCGACGAGCTGCTGCGCGACGGCCTGCAGGCGGAGAAACCCGCCGCGGTAAAGGTGAAAGCCGGTCACGGTACCGGCGCGGCAGAGGCTCCGCGTGGCATCCTCTACCACAGCTACCGGTTCGACGAGCGAGGGCGTCTGGAGTGGGCTGATGTTATTGCTCCTACCTCTCAGAATGCGGCCAACATCGAGAAGGACATGCGCGTGGCGGTAGAGCGATTGGCTGGCGAACCGAAAGAGGTGCTGGCACACAAGCTGGAGATGGTGGCACGGGCATATGACCCCTGCCTCTCTTGCTCGGTGCACCTTGTGGACTTGACCAATGGGTGAGCCTACGCACCAAGTGCTCGTGGTGGGCGTCGGCAATCTCCTGATGGCCGACGAAGGCGTTGGCGTCCATGGGGCCAACGCATTACGGAGCGTGCCCCTACCGCCGCACGTCCGGGTGATGGAATGCGGGACCAACTTCATGGCCATCGCCCCCCACGTAGCCGGTTTGGGCACGCTGATCATTATCGACGCCGTCAGGACTGGCAGTGCACCCGGTAGCCTGCACCGCTTTTCGTACGAGGAGATAGAGCGGGCGCCGGCGGGGCTGCGCTTTGCCCACCAGGTGAACCTGATTTCCTCCTTGCGCCTGCTGCGAGCCGCAGACCCGAGTTTTTCCACGGCGCGTGTGGTGCTTCTAGGGGTGGAACCCAAGGCGATCGAGCCCTCTTTGGAGCTGTCGGATGAGGTACGCGAGGCAATGCCTGCCCTCATCGAGGCAGTGCGCGCGGAAGTGGCACTGGAACACTGACAAGTCCCCGTCGTTCTTCCTCCACCTAGGAGGCGACGAACGAGTGTGAGCCTCTCTTTGCGCACAAAACTCCTGGGCTCCTCGGTGGCCGTGGTAGTGGCCTCCGGGGCGGTGGTCACGTGGCTTGGTGCCCGCCTGATCGGCGACAGGGTCGTGAGCCAGGCCCAGGACAAAGTCCGCACCGACCTCAACGCTGCTCGCGCATTGTACGAAGAAAAAGCGAGGGACGTGGCGGACCTTGTGCGTCTGACTGCGACCCGCTTTTTCTTACAACAGGCCCTGAGCACCCACGACCTCCAAGGCCTCAGAGCCGAGCTCATGCGTATTCGCAACCATGAAGGGCTCGACATGCTCACGGTCACGAATGCGCGCGGGCAAGTGCTGTTTCGGGCTGGCAACCCAGTGGCACGTGGGGATTTGCAGAGTGACGACCCTCTGGTAGCCTCAGTTCTTGCCTCCCGACGTCCTTGCTGGGCGACCGAGCTCTTGCCGGAACCGCGCCTCCTCTTGGAGAATCCGGAGTTGGCCGGGCGTGCTCGCATTCCTCTTTTGCCTACCCCACATGCGCGGCAGCGTCCTGAAGCCGAAGAAACTACCGGCATGATGATAGCAGCTGCAGCCCCCGTGCTGGACCAAAACGGAAACCTCATCGGCATCCTCTACGGTGGTACCCTCCTCAATCAGCACTACGAGATCGTCGATCGGATCAAGAACACTGTGTACCAGGGAAAAGTGTACAAGGGCAAGGACATCGGCACGGCGACAATATTCCAGGATGACCTGCGCATTGCCACGAACGTCACATTGCCCGACGGCGCCCGCGCTGTGGGCACACGCGCATCGGAAGAAGTGTACCGGCAGGTTGTAGGCTACGGGCGCCCGTGGATAGGTCGCGCCTTTGTGGTCCACGATTGGTACATCACCGCCTACGAGCCGATCCGCAACCTGAAAGGCGACATCATCGGCATGCTGTACGTGGGCATGCTGGAGGCGCCGTATCGCGACCTCCGTCGCCAAGTGATCTTTACCTTTCTCGGCGCTGCCCTGGCCAGCATTCTTTTCCTTTCCGCAGTCACCTACGTGGTCACTACTGCCACGATCCGACCGGTGCACAGCCTGCTTGCCGCTATGCAAAAGATCGGTGCGGGCCAGCTCTCCTATCGCGTGCCGGAAACCCGGCAAGACGAGCTGGGCTCTCTCGCGCGTTCGCTCAATCAAATGGCCGCGCAATTGGAGCAACTCACGGAAAGCTATCGCGTCCTCACCACCGACCTGGAGAGAAAGGTCCAGGAGCGCACAAAGGAACTCGAGCGGACACAGGAACAACTGGTGCAGTCGGAGAAGCTTAGCTCGCTGGGCAAACTCGCGGCCGGGGTGGCACATGAAATCAACAACCCCCTCACGTCGATTATGATCAATGCCCATCTACTTGCGGAGCAATTTCAGGGGAACCCTCATACGGAGGAATCTCTGCGATTAATCATCGAAGAGACAGAACGTTGCAGCACCATCGTGCGCGGTCTCTTGGAGTTCTCGCGCCAGCAGCCTCCGCAACGCGAGCCTACCGACATCAACGAGGTAGTGCGCAGAACGCTCCACCTGTGCGAAAGTCAAATCCTCATGGCAAAAGTCAAAGTACGGACCTCACTGGCAGAGGATATTCCCAGAGTGATGGTGGATCGCCAGAAGATCATCCAGGTGTTCACTAACTTGGTGCTCAATGCGGTGGACGCGATGCCAGAGGGGGGAACCTTGACCGTCATCAGCCGACGCGGCAGCGAGGACATGGCAGAGGTAGTCTTTGCCGACACAGGTTGCGGCATCCCCAAGCATATCTTGGGAAGGATATTCGACCCATTCTTCACTACCAAAGAAGGCAAGGGTACCGGGTTGGGCCTTTCGGTGAGCTACGGTATCGTGCAGGCGCATGGGGGAACGATTGCGGTAGAGAGCGAGGAGGGCAGTGGCACCATGGTGACCGTGCGCCTTCCTCTCCAAGTCGTGCATCCGGGAGAAAAAGGAGAAGAGTCATGAGTGTTCGTTGTAGAGTGTTAGTAGTGGACGACGAGGTGCCGGTGTGCAAGAGCATGGCCGCGGCACTGGCCGACAAGGAGCGGGAAGTGGACATGGCCCTGAGCGGCGAGGAGGCCTTGGCCAAGGACCTGACCACCCCCTATGATGTCGTTGTGGTGGACCTGATGATGCCCGGGTTAAGTGGGATGGACCTCCTCAAAGCACTGAAGGGGCGTCGCCCGGACGTGGCCGTGATCATGGTCACCGGCTATCCCTCCATCCGAAGCGCCGTGCAGGCAATCAAGTTGGGCGCCTTTGACTACATCCCCAAGCCATTTGCCCCGGCGGAGCTCCGCAGCTTGGTGGGGCGAGCGGAAGAGCGCATCCGGGTGCTCCGCCCGACTGCTGAGCTACCTGCCGAACGCCCCCTCGTCATCGTACCCCCAGGGCTCTACACGATTCCGGAACACTCCTGGGCAAGGGTTTTGGATGACGGCAGCGTGCAGGTGGGCATGCACCACGTTTTCCAGCTCAGCGTCAGGCAAATTCTTTCAATCCAGCTTCCTGAGGTGGGCAGCGTGGTGAACCAGGGAGAGGTGCTGGCCCGGGTCTCCGGCTATGACCGCAATGTCTACCGCCTGTGGACACCGGTGAGCGGCACCGTGATTGCCGTCAACACGGACCTGACCAAGGAGCCGCAGCGGGCCAGCAACGACCCCTACGGTCAGGGGTGGCTTGTCCTGCTGAAGCCCAGTCGACTTGAAGATGACCTCCGCAATCTGGTCCGTTCCTGACATCCGGCTCCTCGATGAGGAGCTGCGTTCACTGCTGAACAGCTATCAACCCTGGGCTCTTGTCTATCGTTCGCCCCAGGGTAGCTGGGTGGGTCCACCCCGCACCCTGCGGGAGCGAATCGCCAACGAAATCTGGCACCGGCTTCACTTGGTCCGCAAAGGGCAACGCGAACGCGAGGATGTCCACCCGCTCTTTGCCTTCTTCGCGCGAGATCGGCGCACCTGGAACCTCACGCGCCGCTTGTACAAGGGTCTCGCCGGGGACCAGGCACCAGATTCCCCCGTGCATGCCATCGTTGAAGTGTGCGCTTGGCTCTTGGAGGTTGCGGTGCTGGAGAAGCTCTGTTCGCGCTACGTGCCCTCTTGGGACGTAGAGGAGCGTCGTGCCGTTGCTGCCTCTGCGGACCGCCTCCGCGAAAACCTCGGGACTCTGCAGCGGACGAGCCGCCTAAGCAGCAAAACGCTCAGCGGACTTGTCGCGGAACTGATAGCCCAGGTGCCCATGGTCAGCCCCATGGTGGATATCCTGGCGCACGAGGAAGACCTGCGGCGACGCGTCGCCGAATCCCTCCGCGGAACACCCTCCTCCACCAGGGACCGGACCGAGGCCTGGGCGTTTTTTGGGGAGCAGCTCTCTCCTGCCATTGGCAGCACTGGGCCCGCTGAGGCACTCCTTCGTCCATGCGTGGAAATCCTCCAGCAAGCGGACCTTCCTGCCTCCTCAGGTATCCCTTTCGAAGCGGTGAACCTTCTCAGCAGGCTGCGTGACACGCGCAGTGCAGAGGCTTTACGCCGCTTGATAGAGCGCACTCCCCTGGCCCACACCAACCTGCGGAGTGCTGCCCTTTTTGCCCTCGGCAGGCTTTCCGACCCTGATGCCCGCGAACTCTTCATGGAGGTGCTGCGCGGCCCGGACCTGGTGGAGGTGAGGCGAACCGATGGCTCCACATACGAGCAGCCCCTCGACGGGGAGAAAGTGGAGGCGGTCTGGGCCCTGGGCAAGCTGGGTGCACGGGCCATCCCTGCGGTGTCGCACCTCAGCACACTGGCCGATCACCCCTATCTGGAGCTGCGTCTGGCCCTGGCCTGGGCGCTGGGCGAGATCGGTCGCGCACAGAAGGAGCGTCAGGGTGGTGTAGATGTGGAGGTGGTCATCGCCCTGCTCCGCCTCCTGGCTTCGCGCCAGCCGCTCCTCGTTGAGGAGGCCGCCCTATCCTTGCGGTCCTTAGGGCTCCCCGACTTTCTACATGCCCTCTACCTCCACGATTTTGCCTCTGTGCCAACCCTCGCTCTCAAGCCCTGCAGCACCGGCTTGTACGAACTTTCCGAGACCCTCTTTCACCTCCTGAGCGTCAAAAAGCAAGTGGTGATGGCGGTCACCGGAGATTCGGGCACAGGCAAGACCTATTTCTGCCAGGCCATCGCTCCTGGCTTTGCGGACATCAGGCCCGCGGATATCCTCTACCTGATGCGCGACAAGCCCGCCAACAAGATTTTCAATCGCATCCTTGGCCTGTCCTGGTTGCGGCAGCATGTGGACCCGCGCTACTACCACGACGATTCTTTGGCGCCTGAAGAGGACGACCCGGAGGGCTATTTCGACCAATTCCTCCAGGAGCACGCGGCGAAGCGGCTCATCATTCTGGATGGCTGGCGCGATCAGGCCTACTTCAACCGCGTCATCGAGAGGTTCTATGAGCGGGGACTCCTGGACGTGGTGGTCAGCTTCCGTGCTACACATTCCACACGCAGACTGAACCTTGAGGAACGCGAAGGGAGCCTGGAGAGTGTGGCTTCACACCTTCCTTTGGTGGAGGAGCCGCCCATCGAAGGAACCCGTTTCTATCGCGAGGGGAACGTCCTGATTTACAATTTGGACAACTCCATTCCCTCTCGGCTCAGCGCCGATGAAATTCGGCAGGTATTTGCCGCGCGTAAAGTGCGAGCCTGGGCCGAACACATCGTGCTCGGTCCATTCACCGAGTGTGCCGTGGCGCTTCCGAGCGAACGCATGAGCTTGCGTAAGCGCACCCTGCCCCTGGAGGCGAGCTCACATGCCTGGCGCCCACAGACAACACGCCCCTGCGCTCCCGAGGAGAGCAGCTTCAGGCGACTGCCAAACCATGACCTCGTAAACCAACCGACCTTGTTGGAGACCCTCAGCGTAGAGGGAATCTCCATCATGCGCATCGCCTTCTACACACATGGGCAAGTGGCCTTTGGTGCCCAGGATGGTCGCGTCGGCATTCTCGTAGGATTTAACGATCGCGTCTTCGCCCACCCCACAGGTGCAGGCGAGATTATGGACCTCTGCGTGGTGGGCAGCGACATTTGCAGCCTCGACGCCCAGGGCACCATTTGCTTGACTAGCTTTGCGCATGGCACTCAGCGTTTCCTTTCTCTGAGCGAGGCGCCCGTGACGGTGGTGGCACCACTCGCTTCCCGTTGTCTGGTCACCGGCCACCTTGATGGCAGCGCGCGGATATGGGAGCTTGCCAGTGGGGAGGTCAAAGAACTGCATGGGCATGAGGGCTCGGTAGTTGCGCTGGCAGCTGACCGGGCGGGACGGCTCTACTCCGCCGGCGCCGACGGCACGGTATGTCTGTGCGACATTGCCCGGGGGGAGGTCCTGGCTTTTTCCGGGTTTCCCGGCCAGATTCTGCAGGTCGCCCCGTGTCTGGACGGGCAGGTGGCTGTGGCCCTGAGGAGGGGGCATAATGCGGGCGACGCGGAGCTGCTCCTCGCGCTGGTGCAGCCCTCCAGTGCGGAGACGGTGGTTGCGCCAGTAGGCCACGGTTCGCGCGTATGTGCGCTCGTGCCCCACCCAGATGGCCGTCTCTTGCTCGGCATTGAGCCGGTTGCTGGCGAAAAAAGCCTGCTCATCGTCTCGCCTCGACCAGGTGCCCCGAGTCGTGCAGTGGTAGGAGGCCACAGCCGCGCCACAAGATGCTGTCTGGCCATGGGTCCACGCATTGTCACCTGTGGCCAGGAGGAAGACCGGGCGATAACGGTGAAGATTTGGGGCACCGCGGCCTACGTGCAGCAGGAGCGCCACCGTCAGGAGCTCCTTTCCCCGCAACAACCGCGACCTGCCTACTATCGCACGGTATTTTGATGTGCAGACAAAAACCCAATGAGGTGCCGCTGCAACGCAGCCTCGGCTCACGCCCAACCCGCGTAAAAACCATTCCATACGCCGGACGAACTGACAAACCTCATCCTTGGTCCGTGCTTCCGTCCGCCACACCACGAACAGGATTTCCCCTGGCGTCACGTTAACCGTCACGGTGCTGACGCCTTGGCCACTGCACACCGCGGTCGCAGCCAAGTGGGTCCCCTGAGTGTTGTTTTCCCATGGTCGACCGTGATGCCGAGCCAAGGGTCCTTCTGCTCGTGACGCACTGAAGATAGTCGCATGAAGTGGCGGCTGCGGGCGCGAGTCATTGGCTCTGCACGGAGACAAGGCGCTGGGCATTCCCCCCAACACCGCCCTCGCGCCGATCGCGTTTTGCCGCCGCCTATCGATTCACCGGCACCAGGCTTAAGGCTCTACCAGGACCTCTTCTGCCAATGCAAACCGACTCCTGCTGACAACCTAAGCCGCCGGAGCCACTCGTCGCCTAGGACTCGCGCACACATTGAGGAAGCTCTGTCGCCAAGCCCCTCTGCTCGCAAGCGAGGACAGGCCGTGGTATGAACAAGGCAGGACGCGCGGATCGAAAAAAAATGAGATTTTTCTTGCAATTGTTTGGCGCCTTTCATATATTCCCGGCAGGAAAGCAAATGGCCTTTGTCCAGCCATGCGGTAGGACTGGCCACCTTGAGGCGCATGATGCGGCTCGAAAAAGCCCGAGGTCTCTCCGTGAACGGCTCTCCTGTAGACCCATACCACACTTCCCGTGCCGCTGATCCCCGGAGGGGCAATGGACACCGGTGCATTTTCAAAAGGTCTGTGATCGGCGAGAATGATCTCCCCCTTCCCGCCTATTGTGCCTCGAGCTGAACGAGCGAAGCAAAACATCCACTAAAGTTCCTAACCCTACCGGCGCCTTCGGCGAACTGGAGGACCGCCTAAGGCACCAGCGAGTGTGAGGGCGACTACGGCTTCACGGGAGGCCCCATTAGGCTTCCCGGGACAAGACTACTCGCGGTGCCATGCTTCTCCTGGGGCCACACTGGCCACACATACTTTGGGCCAACCTTTCCGGCGGAGAAGAAGTGGCTCCATGACGGGGAGGAAACCATGAAGACAACATTTTGCCTTTTGGCGGTCTTGCTTGGAAGTGCGAGCTTCGGGCTTTTGCTCGCACAAGAAAAGGCGGACCTCGTCCTGTTCAACGGCAAAATCATTACAGTTGATCCACAGGACAACATCTTTCAGGCTATAGCAATTAAGGGGGACAAAATTCTTGCGGTGGGGAATGACGCAGAAATCCTGGCACTGATGAAACCGGGAACTCTGAAAATCGACCTGAACGGCAAAACGGTCACTCCTGGCCTCATCGATTCCCACTACCACCTCATGTACTACGGGGCACAATTCTGGCCCGGCTACCTTAACATCCGTCATCCAGTGGTCACCTGCAAAGCCGACCTTTTGCGGGTGGTCGGAGATTACGCCCGAACACTGACTCCTGGCGCCTGGGTCTCGGCTAACCAGGGCTTCACTCTGCAAGCCTTTGAGACCGTGGATCGCTGGGACATTGATGCCGTCGCCCCGGCTAATCCCGCCTATCTCCGCCATTGCAGCGGTCAGTACGCGGTGGTCAACTCCTTAGCCCTGCAGATCGCCGGCATCGATAGCTCCACCCCTAACCCTCCAGGCAGCCGCATCATGAAGGACGAGGCGGGGCAGCCCACGGGGATTCTTTCCCACTATCCCGCAGAGAATCTTGTGGCCAAACATGCCCCGGGCTATGGCGATCGCAGCGAGACACAGAAGTTCGAAGACCTCGAGCTAGCACAACAGCTGTGCTTCCAGGCTGGCTACACCTCGATTCAAGATGTGATTGTCGGCAGCGTGGAAGACATCCTGGCCTACAAGCACTTTGCCGAGAGTGGTCGGCTCAAAGCCCGCGTGTATGCCCTGCTCTACGTGGACTATCAGCAGGAGGCGGACACCTTAGCCAGGAGGTACCAGCCGATCCATGTCGGACGCTTCAAATTCGGTGGCTGGAAGCTCGCTATGGACGGAGGAGTCGCGGCGCGCACCACGCTGTTCTATGACAAGAGTGTGTACGCTGCTGGCAACTGCTACCCCTATCATTCTCAGCAAGAGATGAACACCATCGTCAAGACGCTGCACGATACGGGCTTGCAGGTGGCAGTCCATGTTTTGGGAGATGAGGGCATCGACATGACTCTCACCGCCTTCGAGTACGCGATGCAGGCCAATCCCCGACCCAATCCACGCCACCGCATTGAACATTGCCTGTTTCCAACGACCGCCGCACTCCAGCGCATCCGCGACGACGGCGTCGTGGTCTCCACCCAGCCGCAGTGGATCACCTGGTACGCCGACGGATGGGCACAGGCTACCAGTCCCGCGATCATGAATCAGATGGTGCCGTTGAAGACCATGCTCAATATGCGCATTAACCTTGCCTTTGGCTGTGACGTGCCGGCATCCCCGTACCAGGAACCAAAGTGGGCCTTCAAAGGTGCAGTGCTGCGTCGCACCAGTTCCGGCGTGCCCTTGACCCCAGACGAGCGCTTGACCTCACGGGAGGCCTTGCGCGTGCACACCATGGGGTCGGCCTACGCCAGCATGTCCGAAGATTCCACCGGCTCCCTGGAACCGGGCAAATACGCGGACCTGGTGGTCTGGTCCCACGACCTCTACACCATGACCGGGGAGCAAACGAACAATCTAGCGGCCGAAATGACTATCGTAGGCGGCGAGATCGTCTACGATGCGGGGAAGATTCCGGTGACTGCGGTCCGCACCAAGGACCAAGGCGCCAGCTCCCCGGTCCTGTTTCGGCTTTTCCCGAGCTTCCCCAATCCCTTCAATCCAGTCACGGAGGTCACATATGTGCTGTCCTCCCCGGGAAGGGTAAAGATCGCGGTGTACAACGCGCAAGGGGAACCGGTCAAGACGCTGCTGGAGGCACAGGAGACCGCTGGCGAACATCATATTACCTGGGATGGGACTTCCCAGGACGGTACCGCAGTGGGTAGTGGAATCTACATCGTCACCGTGACGGCCGGCACCCACACCGCAAGCCGAAAGATGGTTCTGCTCCGGTGAAGCCTCTGACTGCGCTGAGCCGTGGGGGCTGGGTTATGGGCCGATGGCTGCTGCGGCGAGGTACACAGGGTGGGTCGCGCAGGTAGACCAACAATTGCTTGTGAACCCCCCATGGCACACTGTTGGAGTTGCGCGTTGGCACTATGTCTGTTGGCGAGCACTGCGTTCCGGAGAACCTTGCGCGAGAGGAGAGAATATGAGAATCAGGCTCTGGCTGACACTGTCTGCCACCGTGTTTCTGGCCTCAGGGGTGGGGGCGCAGCGCCTCCGCTCCACCGACTTGATCTACAAGGGAGCTTTCCGGCTGCCGGCACCCTCTGGGGGGTCTAACTGGTCGTACAGTGGGCTGGCGATGACTTACTATCCTGATGGTGACCCATCAGGTCCGGCCGACGGCTACCCCGGCTCCCTCTTCGTTCTCGGACATGACCACCACCAGCAAGTTGCGGAGATTAGTATCCCCATTCCAGTGGTTTCGCCCACAAAACGCCTGGCAGACCTCAACACTGCCACGACGCTGCAGGCATTTCGTGATATCAAGGGCAGCATGTTCGGCGATCTGGAGTTGCCCTGTGCCGGGCTGGAGTATCTGCCTGCACAGGGAGCTCAGACCACTGGCAAACTGCACTTCTGCTGGGGTCAGCACTTCCAGTTTGAGCGCGCCCCTACGCACGGGTGGTGCGAACTCAACCTGTCCAGCCCACAGCCGGCCGGCCCGTGGTTTTTCGGCGAATATTCGAACTATGTCAGCAATGACTATTTGTTCGAAATTCCGGCTGAATGGGCCGCGCGCCACGCACCCGGCATGCGGCTGGCAACGGGCAGATTCAGGGAAGGGCATTGGAGCGGCATGGGACCGGCGCTCTTCGCTTATGCGCCCTGGCAAAACGGGAATCCGCCCATGCCCAACTCCACGCTCACCGCTATCACCCCCCTGTTGCTCTATGGCGAGAACGTGCCGGGCACGCCGGAAATCGTCACCTATGAGGATCGGGCCATGAGAGGGTTTAGCCCCCCGGACTGCTGGTCAGGAGGAGCCTGGCTGACTGCAGGGAGCGCCTCGGCAGTGATCTTTGTCGGTACCAAGGCCATTGGTCGCAGTTGGTACGGGTACTCGGACGGCACGGTCTACCCCGACGACCCGCCCTACCCGCCGATACCCCCCTTTCCCCACGACGAGCGAGGATGGTGGTCAGAGAGTATCCGGGCCAGAATCCTTTTCTTCGATCCGAACGAGTTGGCCGCAGTGGCCGCGGGCTCGATGCAGACCTGGGAGCCGCAACCGTACGATTCGCTGGATATTGATCAATACCTTTTCGACCCCGGCTTTGACTACCCGCGCTATAAGAAACACTCGCTGGGTGCCGCAGCCTTTGATCGGGCGCGGAGCCTCCTCTACATCGTGGAGCGGAGAGCGGACGAGGACGAAAAGAGCCTGATCCACGTGTTCCGAGTGACCGCCGGGACGGGAGTGGGCGATGCTTCTATGCAGGAAATGGACTTTAAACTCCTGCACAGCTACCCGAACCCCACCACATCCGGCATTAGCCTTACCTTCACGGCGGGATGCAACTGCTCGGTGAGGATAGAGGTGCATAACCTCGCCGGGCAGTTGGTGACGGTGCTCCTTGACGATGTCGTGTCCGCTGGCCCCCACACACTTGTCTGGGACGGAAGGGACGCACGCGGACGCAACCTTCCTTCTGGTGTCTATCTGTGTCAAGTTGGCGTGGGAGCCACACGCCACGCCAGCAAAATCGTTCTGGTCCGACAATAGGCAAAAGGCAATGAGGAGAGAGTCATGCAAAACGAGAGGTTTTGCTTCGCTGTTGGTGTAGCCGCTTGGTGTCTGGCGTTGTGCGCCGGCTCGCCGCTTCGTTCGCAGTCCAGCCAGAACATGACGCTCATCGGCCGCCATGCAGAAGGTGCCTGCGTCTCCGTACACGTTCACAACGACACCGCCTATTACTCGCGCGGAGGAATTCTTGAGGTGAGCGACTTTACCGACCCTTCGGGAGGCGGCGTCTTGGCCAAGATCGTTCTGCCGTCCCAACCGCGGGGTATGGATGTTGTAGGTCAGTACATCTACGTGGCAGACGGCGAAGCAGGCTTGCGCATTATCGACTGGGCCGCCCCAGGTAACCTCCAGGAAATCGGGTCCTTTCGCACAAGAGACTGGGCGCAAGACGTGGCGGTCCAGGGGCAGTACGCCTACGTTGCTGCCGGAGCGGTGGGAGTCCAGATTGTGGATGTGTCCAACCCGCACGCCCCTTTTGAAGTGGGGTCGTTCAATACACCCTATTATGCCACATGCGTGGCCGTGGGCGGCACGTACGTTTTCGTCGCCGATGATGCTGGTGGTCTGCGAATCCTTGACGTCTCAAACCCGGCGGCACCCATGGAGGTGGCCTCGGTCGCGACCGGCACATCTACCCGCGATGTCGCGCTGCGCGGCAATATTGCCTATGTGGCCGACCGCGGGCAGGGCTTACGCATCATCGACGTCTCTGATCCTGTTCACCCCACCGAGATAGGGTCCTGGAATCTTGGTGGCATGGTATACGGGGTGAGCGTCAAAGACACCTTGGCGTTCCTGGTGGGCTACGATCAAAAGCTACGGATCCTGAACGTGCGTAACCCCACCACCCCTGTGCAAATAACAAGTATTCTCCTTGGGGGCTTGCCGCAGCGGGTGAGCATTGGTCAGTACGCTTACGTTGCCGCCGGCTGGATTGGCCTCTCCGTGGTGAACATCGCGCAGCCTGACAACCCCACCCTGCACAAGGCAATGGGCTCTGGCGACTTTACCTGGGACGTGGCGCTGGACGGCCAAACTGCGTACATCGCCATGGGCCAGCACGGGATGAGGTCCCTCGATGTGTCCAACCCGACACGGCCCAGATTTTGGGGCGTATGGTACTCGGTCCACGTGGCATCTGGCATCACCTACCATGATGGCAGAGTGTTCGTGGCAGAGCAGTCCGGAGGCCTCAGGATCATAGACGTCACCGACATCCGGAATCCGGTGCTTGAGGGCACCTTACCGACGCAAGGCCGCACCTGGCACGCGGCCGTCCGGGGCTCCCTGCTCTATGTTGCCGATGGCCCGGGCGGACTGCGCATTGCCGACATCTCCGTCCCCTCCGCACCCACCCAAGTTGGCGCTCTTGATCTCCATGCAAATGCACAGGCAGTCGCACTCTACCAGAACTATGCGCTCGTGGCCACCCGTGACTCGTGCCTTCTTGTGGTCGATATTTCCGATTCCACCGCGCCCGCCAAGGTCGGATCGTACAAGGCTGGCCTGAGCTCCTATGACGTCACCATAGAAGGCCACTTCGCCTACGTGCCCTCTGTCAGAGGCTTGCGCGTACTGGACATTTCCGATCCAAGGCATCCCATCGAAGTGGGCAGCTTCACTGCCCTCGCCAGTGTCTACGGTGTTGACACGGAAGGCAATCTTGCCTACATTGCCTGTCGGCACAACGGACTCCAGGTTCTCGACGTGACCGATCCTGCCAACCCGGTGGGGGTGGGGCGCTACGACACAGGAGAAGACGCGCGCCGCGTGGTGGTCAGAGACAGCCTGGCATATGTGGCCGACGGGGAGGACGGTCTGTACATCATACGGTTCGAGGGCCAGACCCCCGTGGAGAGCCACAGAAACGCCAGCCAGCCCAAAAGATGCACGCTGGCGCAGAACTTTCCCAACCCGGCAAATCCGACCACCGCCATTCCGTTTGAACTTGCGCAGGCGGGTCCGGTGAGGTTGGCTATCTACAATGTGAGCGGCCAGTGCGTGACCGAGCTTGTGGATGAGCCCATGGGCGCAGGCTCGCACCGCGTGCTGTGGGGTGGCACCGATAGCCAAGGGCGAGCGGTACCGAGCGGCGTGTATATATGCAGACTGGAGGCAAACGGGCAGCACGAAGCCAGAAAGCTCGTGCTCATTCGCTAAAGTGCTGGGAGCTGGACAGAAAACTTTAGCGTTTTCCACGGCGGGCGACTGGGTTGGTCGCCCGCCTGCTCACAGAGCTTGTGCCCTGGCGAGCATACTGCTCGCCCTACCGTGGACCTGCGCTCTGACCAGCAAACTGCCGGTCACATGACCCACACGCCACCTCCCCTAATCCAGAATGCCCGCGACCAACTCTGGCCTCACGTACGTCCATCTCCAATCATTCCACCGCGCTGTTAACTCCGCTTTGACCGGGTTATGGGCAACGTACCACACAATCCGGGCCAATTCCTCCTCATCCCGGACAACATGGTCATAGCTCTCATGCTGCCAAAACGGCCCCCTGCGGCGTAGAATTCGGTTGGCTTGGACGGCCGTGTGCCGCTTGATCGAGTGGAGAATTGGCGATAGCAGGTAGCGCAAGTTGCCAACTTGCGCTACGGCGCTGGCAAACGGCTCGATTACCAAGTGCACATGGTTGGGCATGATGCAATGGCACAGCAAATAGTATCGACAACCGTCCCAGTAACGCAAGGACTCTGCCACCACTCGGGCAATTTCGTCGCGGGCTAACCACGGTTCGCCATAGCTTACGCGATCAAGGTATTCGTCAAACTTCCCGAAGTGTTTTATGCGACTCCTGTAAGCCAAGACTCTATCTTTCCCAGCGGCTTTCAACTGGCGCCGGAGTTCATCTTTGAGTCTCTGGACAACTTCCGCCGGCAATGAGCCGGCCACACGAAAAGTGATGAAAAAGGTCGCGCCGGCAGGCTGATAATGGGGTAGGTTTCGCCTGAAAAAGACTTTTGCGTCATTCATGGCATGACCCCCTGGTTTTGCAGGATTGACTCACGTGTATGTAGCGCAAGTTATCAACTTGCGCTACAGAGTGCGTGCTCTCCTGGCTCGAGGAAATCGAAAAGTCCTGTACCCTGTAGCGCAATTACCAACCTGCGCTACAACTGAGGAACCGGAAAGATCCGCACCCTGCAAGGCGCCCACGTCGGCCCCCACGAGCTCCCTGCATCTATACCGTAGGGGCCTGATGCGGCGCAGCTTAGTTACGGTCTTTTCGGCACCACCCCTTCCAGAGCCTTCTTGGCCCGCTGTTTGAGCTTTTCCTCCTCCTCCCGTTTGCGCTTCTCCACCTCGGCCTCCAACTCCTTGACCTTCGCCTCCAACTGAGCGCGCAGCTCCTCCGCCTGGCCCTTGTAGGCGTCGATACGGTCTACCACCTGCCCCTTGAGCTGCGCGTACGCCGCATTTACCTCGGCCAGCTTTTGGTCGCGGAACGCATAGACCTTGCTCATGATGCGGCGCTCTGCCTCCGCCAGCTCGCGCGAGGCCACCGCCCGCAAACGAGCGCCGAGGAGATCATCAAGATTGGAGCCAAGATGAAACGTGGTCGGCCCTCCCCCACCTGCCAGACGCAGCTGCAGGGTCAGGTCGTCCAAGCCGGCAAAGACCTCATGCGTAAGCGCGGCGAATCGATCCTTGGGCTTGACGGCCGGAAACTGGAAGCCCAGGCCCCGTGCCCTCACGTCCATGGTAGCGAGAAACGCGTCCTTCTTCAGTCGCAGCACCCAGGTCACATCCGCCTTGCCCTGTTCCACCTTGAGGGGCAGGTAGGGCGAGGCAACTAACGGCAGCCCTCCCAGGCTCTTGTTGGTCAGCCCAAGCACAAAACTATCCTTTGCCGCCTCCGTGGTGTGGTCCAGCATCGCCCTGAAAGTGCCAGAGAGCTTGTCCTGCTGCAATACACCCAGGTCAATCACCGTCGGGTGGCCGTAGACCCACGGCTGGTTTGTGATGCCCCTCGCCTCCCCGAACAGCCGCACCAAGTCGCCTTGCGCCTCCGCGCCCGTGCGCCCGGAGAGGTAGACCTTCTTGATCAACAACTGGGGGTAGACGTACTTGCTCGGGTAGTGGATGGTACGCCCTTTCATCCGCACCCTTTTCGGCTCCTTTGGCGCCTTCTTCTCCGGAATAAGACCCTGCACCAGGCGCGCGTAACCCAGCACCTGGTCAACCTGCTTGCCCACGGTCGTGCCGAGGAGAATCTTGCTCAGCTCAGGCTTCTTCAGGTCAGGGAGTTTGGCCAGTTTCAGGAGCCGCTCATAGTCCTCTTGCACCCAATCGTCCACTTGGGGCACGTAGCCGGAGATGCGATCCACATCCGCGTGGATCTCCCGATGTTTCTCGACCACGGTTCGCTCCAAGCTCTGGAAAGTGCGCTGGGCATTCTTGACCTTCTCGATTGACGCGGTGAGCTCCTCAACCGAGCGGATCTGTGCCGGCTGAATGCTCAAGAGCTCGTCGCGCACCCTCTTCAGGTCCTCATCCGGGCGAAATGTGGCCAAAAATGCCTGGTGCTTTTCGTAGGTGGACACCACGTCGGTTTTGACTGAATCGAGGCGGTCGACGATCTTGATCCCAGTGAGCGCGATCAAACTGTCCACGTTGAGGCGGCGGGTGATTGCGTCCAGGTCGAACTCCGGCAGTGGCAGCGCGTCGATTTCTCGCTTGAGTTCGGCACGGAGTTGGTCAATCAGACCTGGCTCTGAAGTCTTCTTCCTTACGCGCCCTGGCAGCGCCCCATCGTAGGCCCGAGGGGTCCCATAGCGCACGTCCTCCAGCGCCATCTCCTCGATGACATAGCGCTTCCGGAGCAAGGCCGCCGGGTTCATCTTAAAGGCAGCACGCCCGGTCTCGATGAGGTTGCGCATGGTCTGGTCCGGGTCGGTCACCTGCAGCCTTTTCCACTCAAAGGACAAGGCCGTAGGGCGCACCTTCAGCCCATCAATCTCCACCCTTGCCCCCACGATGGCTTCGCCGGCCTTTTCCAAGCCAGACTCGACCCAGCGGTCCAGGAAAAACAGAGACACGACGGCCACGCCCACTACCAGGACCAGGAACGGAATAAAGCCCTTCCAGCGCATGGCTATCCTCCGAAATCGCGAATCTTCAGGTAGAGCTGGACAATGCTGCTGCCCCGCAGGGCGCGCGCCACCTTCCAATTGCCAATCTTTTCTCCCCACGACTCACG
>JAPDPR010000041.1 GCA_034506335.1 candidate division KSB1 bacterium | reverse complement strand
TCTGAGCGCTCGCCGGACTGCCTGGCGCGCACAAGCATCGGTGCGTTGAGTGACCGTGCAGGTGTTCACAAGCACCACGTCGGCTGGCCGGCCAAAGGGCACCACTCGGAAACCGCGGCGAGCGAACTCCTCAGCCAGCATAGCGCTCTCGGCTTGATTGAGCTTGCAACCTAAAGTGTAGATAGCCGCACTCTGCATCGCGCCTAGATGAGGTGTCGGGTCACCGAGGTAACCCGACACTCTCCCGATTCGTTGTCACACTGCTGTGGTCAGTCCCATGGCAAGGACCTACCAGGACAAAGACCTCACTGCTGGCCTTCCGCATCGGGCGCTTCGTCGCTGCTTCCCTCCTGTTCGGAAGGCTCGTGAGCCGACGGCGCATCCTCGGGCGTCTGGGTAGAGTTTTCAGCGGCCTCAGCAGAGGTTTTCTTGCGTGACGCCCTCTTCCTCGGCTTGGGCTTCTCTGCGGCAGGCGCCGCAGCCTCCGGAGCCCCTCCGCTTTCAGTCTCGGGGGGCGCCGGTTCGCCAGCAGCCTGCACCTCAACTTCGACCTGAGGCAGTTCCTCTGCGCTGGGCTCGCCCACCGCCTCACCGGGCATTTCTGATACAGACGGAGCCTCTGCGGCCTCTGCTTCCGGTTGCTCCTTAGCCGCTTCTCCAGCAAGATGCTCCGCAACGGCCTTTTCCATTGCCCGTTTTTCGGACAGGACGATGCGCTTGTTGTCCTTGCTAAATTCAATCACGCAGAGCTCAATCTCTTCGTCCAGATGGTAGCCGTCGGCGGGCTTGCTGAGATTTGGCTTAGCCAGATGGGATAGAGGCACAAAGCCTTCCACTCCACCGGGCAGCTCCACCAGCAGCCCCTTCTCAATGAGGCGTGTGACCTTGCCCGTCACGATTGTACCGGGCCGATACATTTCCTCAAAGCGATCCCAGGGGTTCTCCTGGGTCTGCTTGTAACCGAGAGAAATGCGCCGGTTGACTGGGTCAACCTTTAGCACAGTGACCGTTATCTCTTCGCCTTTCTTGATCACCTCCCCAGGATGGCGGACTTTTTTGGTCCAGGAAAGGTCCGAGATATGCACCAGGCCGTCAATCCCTTCTTCCAGCTCCACGAACGCGCCGAAATTGGTCAAATTGCGCACCTTCCCTTTGTGAATGGAACCCACGGGATAACGCTCGGCAAGGGTCTCCCACGGGTCTGGCTGGAGCTGCTTCAGGCCCAAGGAAATCTTGCGCTCTTCCTTCTGCACGTTCAGCACTTTTGCCTGGATGATTTCCCCCACGCTGACGATCTTCGACGGATGCTTGACGTGCTGGGTCCAGGACATCTCGGAGATGTGCACCAGGCCTTCAACGCCTTTTTCCAACTCCACGAAAGCGCCGTAGTCGGAGATACTGACCACCTTACCCTGCACGATGGAGCCGACCGGGTACTTCTTGTCCACATCTTCCCACGGGTGGGGCTGCAGCTGCTTGTAGCCTAAAGAGATGCGGTCCTTCTGTTCATTGAAGTCAAGGACCACTACCTTGATTTTCTGGTCCAGCGATACGACCTCAGAAGGATGATTGACGCGGCCCCATGACAGATCGTTGACATGCAGCAGGCCGTCCACGCCGCCCAGGTCGATGAACACGCCAAAGTCGGTGATGTTCTTAACCGTGCCCTCCAGCACCTGGCCGCGTTCCAGCTCGGCCAAAATCTTCTGCCGCTGCCCTGCCATCGCCTCCTCGACCAACACGCGGTGGGAGACAACGATGTTCTTGCGGGCGTAGTTGATCTTGACCACCTTCAGATCCAGGGTCTGGCCGATGTAGGCGTCAAAGTCACGCACGGGGCGCACGTCGATCTGGGAGCCCGGCAAGAACGCATCGACTCCATCGATGTCCACCACCAAGCCCCCCTTGATGCGCCGCACGCAGCGCCCGCGCAGCACCTCGCCCTTCTCGTAGGCCTCTTTCACTCGTTCCCAGACCTTCATAAAGTCGGCCTTACGCTTGGAAAGGACCAATTGCCCTTCCTGGTCTTCAACCTGGTCAAAGACCACTTCCACGTCGTCGCCTACCTTAAGTTCGGCCGGGTTCGAGAATTCTTCGATGGGAATTGTGCCCTCGGACTTGAAGCCGACATCCACTGCCACTTCTTTCTCGCCTACGGCCAAGATCTTGCCGACGACGACTTCGCCCTCAACAAAATCGCTGAGGGTCTCCTCGTACATGCGCCTCAAGGTCTCGCGCTCTTCGGGCGTGTACTCTTCCTCCTCGTCGGGAAGCGACTTGACCACCAAAGGCTCCGTGGCAGGGGTACTCGGTTGTCCCGTTACCTGTTGAGCTGTGCTCTCACCTCCTTCCTCTGCGCTTTTGGCGGTGGCGTCCTGTGCGAACGCCTGGTTGGTTTGATCGTCCATCATTCAGCACTACCTCCTTTTTATTTGATCTTCGTGCCCGCTTGCGCAGGCAACGTGTTCTATGGTAAGCGCTACGCGCTCGAGGAGCCAGCGCGGGGTGGAAGCTCCGCCGGTGACGCCGACTGTGCGCGCCTGCGAGAACCACTCGCCCCGCAACTCCTTCTCATCCTCCACCCAATGTGAGTTGGCGTTGTGGCGTTGGCAGGCGGCAAATAGTTGCCGAGAGTTAGAGCTCTCTCTGCCGCCCACAAAAATGACTACTTGGTGCTCACGCGCGAAGGCCGCAACCTCCTCCTGCCGCCGATTCACCGATCGACACGTGGTGTTGCAAACCTCCAGCCCAGGGATGCGCCCGCGGAGTGCACGCTCCACCTGCCTGAACGTCTGCTCCGAGGCTGTGGTCTGTGCCAATAGCACTGTAGGCACTCCCACAGGGAGCTGCTCTGCCTCCTCCACAGAGTTCACCACTATGGCCCCTTTTGGGCAATGCCCAACGAGTCCGCGCACCTCGGGGTGGTCCTTCTTCCCGAAAATGACCACCCGGTAGCCTTGCGCGCAGTAGCTTTGCACAAGCTCCTGCACCCGCCGGACAATAGGGCAGGTACCATCGACAATGTCCAGTCTGGCGTTCTGCAGCCTGGCGCGCAAGGCCGGCGAGATACCATGGCTTCGCACCAGCACACGACGAGCCCCTAAGCCCTCCAAGTCAGCTCCCTCAATCTCCTCCTGGGGCACCACACGGAGTCCAAGTCGCCGCAGCCGCTCCACTTCCTGAGGATTGTGGAGCAGCGGGCCCACCGAAACCAGCTCACCTTGGGCGAGGGCCTCCTCAGCCATGTGGATAGCCCGCGCAACACCGGCACAGAACCCCGCACGCTGGTCGATCTCAACCTTCACCCCAGTTCTCTCGCCCGCCTTGGGCTCCTCAACCAGAGAGACGCTCGCGCACCTTTTGCAGGACGAATTCAACCTGTTCCTCTATGGTCATGTGTGAGGTATCCACTTCAATGGCGTCAGGGGCCTTGCGCAATGGGCCATAGGTACGTGCACGGTCATCGCGGTCTCGGCGTTCCAGCTGTGCTGCAAGCTGCCGCACGGATGTGTCAATTGAGCGCGCGGCGTATTCGGCCTGTCGGCGCTGCGCGCGCACCTCCAGCGAAGCCGTAAAGTAGAACTTCACGTCGGCGTCAGGAAAGACCACGGTGCCGATGTCGCGCCCTTCGGCCACCACGCCGCCACCGGCGGCTAGGGCGCGCTGCAGCTCCACCATCCGCTGCCGCACTGCCCCATTGGCCGCCACAGGGCCGATATGCTCTGATACCTCTGGCCCCCTGATCTCTTCGGTCACATCTTCGCCGTCAAGGAACACGCGCAACTCACCGCCTTCGGTTCGCAGGTCCACCTGTGTCTGTCGCGCTATCTCTGCCACCGTGCCCTGGGCGGCCGGATCTATTCCTTTGCGAAGGACTTTCAAGGTCAGTGCGCGGTACAGCGCCCCTGAATCAAGGTACAGGTAACCCAGCCGCTGTGCGACCAGACGCGCCGTGGTGCTTTTGCCAGAGGCGGCAACGCCGTCGATGGCGATGATGAGCCGTTTCTGCTGCGCCACGACCAGAACCCCGCTTCAGGGCCGCCTCTGCGACTCGACCAGCTTTTGGTGCTCCTGCGAAGGCTCTGGCAAGGCAGCGGCGCGGAGAGCTGCTATCTCAGCCGGCCTGAGGTAGCGCCATTGCCCCAGCTCCAGTTGGCCCAGGCGCACCGGACCGAAGGCGACTCGCCGCAAGACCAGCACACGCAGCCCCACTGCCGACAGCATTCTCCTGACCTGGCGCTTACGCCCTTCGCGAATGGTCAACTCGACAACTCTGCCAGGCGGAGGCTGGTCCGGTAATAGGCGGGCCTCGCAAGGAGCCGTCATCCCGTCGGTCAGGGCAACACCCGCCCGGAGCTTTGCCAGCTGTTGCTCGCTCACGTCGCGATCAACCACGGCCACATAGGTCTTTGCCACTTTGAAACGCGGGTGCAGGAGCCGGTTTGTCACCTCCCCGTCGTTCGTCAACAACAAAAGCCCCTCGGTGTCGATGTCCAAGCGTCCTACTGGAAAAAGGCGCGTGGACACGGGTACCAGGTCCACTACCTTAGGCCGCCCGCGAGTGTCACGCACGGTGGTCACGTACCCAGCTGGTTTGTGGAGCATGATGTACACCTTACGCTGCGGGGGCTGCACCACCCGACCGTCTACCGCCACTTCATCGCGCTCTTCATCAACCTGCGTGCCCACCGAGGTCACCACTTTGCCATTCACTGTAACCCGACCCTGGGCAATAAGTTTGTCGGAGGCTCGGCGCGAGGCGACACCACAACTGGCCAGGTACTTATTGAGCCTCACCATTGGTGGTCTCTTGCTCCTGCAAGCCGTTCTCTGCCCCTTGGGCAGCACTCTCCTCCACGGTTACATTGCCCAGGTCCTCTTGCGGAGCGCGCGCCTTGAGCAGGGCCTCCACCTCGTCGATCGAAGGCAAGTCGGCCAGGCTGTTGATGCCAAAATACGCCAAGAAGTGTTCGGTTGTCTTGTAAAGAACAGGCCGTCCCACAGTAGAAGCTCTGCCGGCCATTGTGATCAGATTGCGCTCCAACAGGTTCTTGAAGACCCCATCAGAGTTAACGCCGCGCACTGCCGCCACTTCTGCCCTGCTGATAGGCTGCTTGAAGGCGATAATCGCCAGTGCCTCCAGGGCCGCCCGCGACAGGCGTTGCCTTGCGCGCCCCCGCTGATACTTGCGCACCCACTCTGCCAGGTGCGCTCGCGTGGTCATCTGGAAACCGCCTGCCACGCGCCGGATTTCAAACGCATGCCCGTGAAGCGCATACTCCTCGTTCAGTTGGTCCACCACGCGCTGGAGCAATTCCTCATCTGCATCTTCGATTGCAGCGCGCAGGCGGTGCAAAGTGACAGGCGTATCGGCAGCAAAGATGAGCGCTTCGATTATCTGCTTAGCAGCCTCGAGTTCCATCAGACCCTGTATATCCAGATTTCGCCGAAGGGAGCAGATTGCCTGACCACAACCGCGCCTACGCGTATCAGTTCCAATAACGCCAAGAACGTCGCGATGATGACCAGCTTGCTGCTCAGCCCCCGAATCAGGTCAGCAAAGAGAGCCTCGCCGTGGGTACGAAGGTAGTCAAGAACATAAGTGATCTGTTCTTCAACCGAGGCCTCAGCCTCGCGAATTTCGTGATAAGTAACCTGCGAGGCTCGCTCGAGCACAACACTGAACGCGGCCACCAGGTCATATAACGACACTTCGTGGCCGTTCAACTCTTCGTCTGAATACCCGTCGCCGTCGATGGAGAATGCAGTACGCGGGAAGAAGTCGCGCGCGCGCTCCTCTATCGCCGACAATTCAACAGCTATCAGCTTGTACTTTTGGTACTCCAGCAGCCGCTGGACCAGTTCAGTACGCGGGTCCTCTTGCTCCTCATCCACCTCCTCTGAGCGCGGCAGGAGCATTTGCGCCTTGATGTGCATCAGCCTGGCGGCCATGAGGATGAATTCACCCGCCACGTCGATATCCAGGTAACGCATGAGGTCCAGGTACTGCAGGTATTGGGCGGTGATCTCCGCGATGGGAATGTCGAAGATATCCACCTCGTTCTTGCGGATGAGGAAAAGGAGGAGTTCGAGGGGACCCTCGAACTTCTGCAGACGCACCGTGTACGGCATGCCTTACCCAATCCTCATGGCCGCGCGCACCAAAGCCATCGTCCGTGCCGCCTCTGCGCGCGCCCGAGCGTTCCCCTCTGCTATGATCTCCTGCACTTGATCCAGGTGCGCCGCGTAGTACTCACGCTTCTCCCGGATGGGTTGCAAGTAGCATGTCAACTTATTTGCCAAGTTCTTCTTACAGTCGACGCACCCCAGAGCCCCGCTTCGACAATCGCGTTCAATCGTGCCCACCTCGGAAGGATTGAACTTCCGGTGAAACGTAAAGACCAAACAGACTTCCGGTCGTCCTGGGTCACCGCGCCTGATCTTCTGCGGGTCAGTCACCGCCGTCATCACCTTGCGCTGGATCTCCTCAGGCCGGTCAGACAAGAGGATAGTGTTACCAGCCGATTTGCTCATGCGGTTCCCGTCCAAGCCGGGCAAGCGCGCAAACTCCGTGAGCATTGCCTCCGGCTCAGGAAACACTTCTCCGTACAAGGAGTTAAACCGGCGCGCGATCTCGCGGGTCAGCTCCACGTGCGGGACCTGGTCTTCGCCCACCGGCACCGCATGTGCACGGTAAATGAGGATGTCGGCCGCTTGCAACACCGGGTAACCCAGATGGCCGTAGGACATCCTGCTGTCCAGACCCAGGGCGCGCGCCTGCTCCTTTACCGTCGGGTTGCGCTCCAGTCTGGGCACGGTGACCAGCATCGCGAAAAGCAGAAAGAGCTCGGCGTGTTCCTTCACCTGCGACTGCACGAACAACACGCTCTTTTCCGGGTCGATACCTGCGGCTAGCCAGTCTATCACCATCTCTACGGTATCGGTGCCGATGGTACTGGTGTCTTCGTACGAGGTGGTAAGGGTGTGCCAATCGGCCACCATGTGAAAGTTCTCGTACTCTCCCTGCAACCGTACCCAGTTTTCCAGCGCGCCCACATAGTTACCCAGATGCAAGCGACCGGTAGGGCGCATACCGCTAAGAATTCGCTTCTTGCCCAAAAACGCCTGACTCCTGTTGCTGTTCTCGCTCTCCCAAGTCCGTACCCCCCGCTTCAATTCATGAAGAGGTACGGTTTCCACCTCTCGTCGCTCACGCCCACAAAGTGCTGAATGAAGAAGAGGTTGTTAGGCTTGCGCGGCTGGCGCAACAGGCGCATGCCCGCCTCTTCCGGGGTGCGGTTCCCTTTGCGCGTGTTGCATCGCACACAGGCACAGACCAAGTTCTCCCACGTGTCCGTGCCACCCCGATCTTTCGGCAGGACGTGATCGACCGTGAGCGGACTCCTTGCCGTGCCGCAGTATTGGCATCGATGCCCGTCCCGCTTGATTATGTTGCGCCGGGTGAGCAGAATCCTCTTCCGCGGCACCTGGATGAAACGGACGAGCCGCACAATGCTCGGCATAGGCAGAGCGGTCGACACCGAGTGCACCATGTACGGGTGACGCTCAATAATCTCCGCCTTGCCAAGGTAGATGAGCACGATAGCCTTCTTGGCGCTGGTCACACTCATCGGCTCATAGTTCTGATTGAGGAGTAACACTCCTCTGTTCAGGATCGCCGCAGACATCTCTTGTCTTTTCTGGCCGTTACCCTATCCAAAAGCTTGACTTTGAATTTAGCACAAAGCGCGCAAATAGTCAAGCTGTTTTTGCCAGGCGGCGCGAGCGATTCCGGCTCAAAACTGCTCCGCCTCGTCGATCAGCATGATGGGAATGTCGTCCTCGATCCGGTACTTCAGCCGGCAGGCATGACAGATTAGCTTTTCATTCTTCTGGTCATACTCCAACTCACCCTTGCACTTGGGGCACGCCAGGATCTCCAAAAGCTCCTTGTCCAGCATACAAACCTCCTTAGTTGTTCCGCTGTGTCGGTTAGCTCGGCTCTTGCGCAGGGGGAAAGTCCCCTAGGGCTTCTCCTATACCGCCACCGTCTTTGTCCTGCGGAGGACCATCAAAGTGATGTCATCCGCCTGGGGCATTCCGCTGCAGAAGCGGTCCACATCGGCCATCACAGCATCCAACACGCGCTGGGCGCTCAGGCCCCGAGATCTGGCCAATACTGCCAAAAGCCGTTTCTCCTCATACTGCTGCCTCTTCTTCCCCTGGGCCTCCGTGACGCCATCGGTGAACAGAACTACCATCTCCCCTGGCCGCACGGTCATGGAGCCTTCCTCATAATCGGAGTCTTCGAGTGCGCCCAAGATGAGTCCTCCCTTTTCCAGCCTGGTCATCCGCCCCTGACGGTCCACATGCAAGGGAGGGTTGTGACCGCAATTGATGTAAGTCACTTCGCCAGTGCGAGGACACAATTCGCCATGAAAAAAGGTGATGAAGGTACCCGGTGCGGTGCTCTCGAACACCAGCCGATTCAGATTCTTCACCCGCTCCGCCAGAGGTCTCCGACTGTGCACCTGTGCGTGCAACCCACCGTGGAGTGTAGCCATCAGCAACGCGGCGGGGATCCCTTTGCCCGACACATCGCCTATAGCAAATGCCACACAGTCGCGGTGTTTTTCCAGCACGTCATAGTAATCACCGCCGACCTCGTGGCAAGGTCTATTGGTTGCCGCCACCTCGTAGCCTGGGATGTGCGGCAAGGTCACGGGCAACAGGCGCGCTTGGATTTCCCGCGCCACTTCGAGTTCACCGTCCAATCGCTTTTTTTCCAGCGCCTGCTGATAGAGCTTGGCATTCTCCACCGCCATCGCCGCATGTACCGAGAGTGCCTCCAGGAACTCCTCGTCTTCTGCGGTGAACGGGCCTCCTTTCTTGTTTAGGATCTGAAACACACCAATGATCTTGCCCGCCTTGTTGCGCATAGGCATGCAGAGCATGGTGGAGGTGTGAAAACCAGTATGCTGATCGATCTCCCGGTCGAAACGCGGGTCGCTATAGACATCGGCCAGGTTGACCGTCTCGCCTGTCTGCGCTACCACGCCGGCGATCCCCTTGCCCAGCGGCAACCGAATCTCGATTTTTCGGTCCGACAGCACCACTCGCGACCAGATTTCCCCCCGCTGGTCGTCCAGCAGGTAGATGGTTCCAGCCGTGGCGCTGGTGTTGTCGAGCGCAATACCCAGAATGAGTTCAAGCAGCCGACTCAAGTCGAGCGTGGAGTTGATAATCTTGCTCGCCTCCACCAGCGATTGCAGGTGGCGAATCCTTTCCAGCGCCAACCGCAACTGGTCAGCGGTCCTTACAACACTCATAGGGGCCCCGTTTCTCATGGGAGCTATTTTTCCTGCCACGCTCCCATGCGCGCATACTTTTCGATTCGCTGCCGCACCAGCTTGTCGGGCGGCAGTTCCTCCAACGGCGCAAGCTCTTCGAGGATGGCCTGTTTGACCAACGCTGCTGCTTCTTGCGGGTTGTGGTGCGCTCCTCCTACAGGTTCAGGCACAATTCTATCGATGACGCCCATTTTCAGAAGATCCTGGGCAGTCACCTTCATGGCTTCCGCTGCCAAAGGCGCCTTGCTGGCGTCGCGGTAGAGAATGGCCGCGCACCCCTCAGGCGATATGACCGAGTACCAGGTATTCTCCTGCATGAGCACCCGATCGCCCACGCCAATGCCCAGGGCCCCGCCGCTTGCCCCTTCGCCGATGATGACGACAATGATCGGCACGGGCAGCCGCGACATCTCCAGGAGGTTGCGCGCGATGGCCTCTGCTTGCCCTCGTTCCTCGGCGCCAATGCCCGGGTAGGCGCCCGGCGTGTCCACCAGGCTAATCACCGGACGACGGTATTTGGCCGCTAACTTCATTAAGCGCAATGCCTTTCGGTACCCCTCGGGGTGCATCATACCGAAATTGCGGTAGAGCTTTTGCTTGGTGTCCCTCCCCTTTTGCTGCCCGAAGATGACGATGGGCTTGCCATCCAACTTTGCGATGCCACCGACCAGCGCCGGGTCGTCTGCAAACGCACGGTCCCCGTGGAGCTCAACAAAATCGGTGGTCATGTACTCGATATAGTCCAAGGTATAGGGCCGCTGAGGATGCCTGGCCAGCTGCACGCGCTGCCACCGAGTGAGGCGTGCATAAATCTGCTTGCGGAGTTTCCTGGCCTTTTCCTCCAAGCGCTGGATCTCGGCGGTAATCTCTACGTTCTCTGCGCTCGAATAGGCTTTCAAGTCGGCGATCTTCTTCTCCAGCTCCACCAACGGACGCTCAAAATCAAGCACGAATCCCATAGCGTTCTCGCTCTACTCCTTGCACTTACAGGTCAAACACCGCTTTGATGAGAATCTCCACATCAAGCCACAGCGAGTAGTTCTTCATGTAGTACAGAAGCTGGCGTTCCTTCTCCTTGCTGGTCAGTCCCCTACTTGCCCGCAGCTGGGTGATGCCGGTGAGACCGGGTTTGAGCTGGCGCGGCACTCCAGGCGACGACTCGGCGGCAAGTTCTGCCCCGACCAGCGTCAATCTGCCCATGAGCACGTCCCACAGAAGCGGGAGCCGAGAGGTTCGCTGACCGGGGCGCGATCCCACCAGCTCATGGGCGGCGACCAGCCGACCGTCCCTGCCCACCACATGGCGGCGCCGAACACGATACCCCTTTACGGCCACCAAATAGAGGATCACGGGCCCCGCCGCCACCAGTGCGGGCAACGAGAGCACCACATCCAACCCACGCTTGAGGAAGCGATGCCACGGCCTGCTAAACCGGTACTCCACCTCCACCAAGGGCATCTCCGCCAAGTTGTCGATGGACGCCTTGCCGATGATGACGTCCAAGTTGCTGGGCACCAGTTTGAAGCTCACCCGCGACCGGTTGGCTCGGTCCATCAGCTCCAGAATCCGGTCGTAAGGAATGCGGTCGGTGGAAAAGATCACCTCCTGCACGCGGTGGGCACGAAAGAGTTCGTCTAACTGCCCGGTAGCCTGGAGGACTGGTACCCCCTCCATCTCTTCTCCGGCTTCACTCCCCTCGAGGCTCACCACACCGACCACTTCGTAGGCACTCTCGAACCTACTCCGAAGACGCTGCAATAGCTTCTGCACCGAGCGCCTGTCGCCCACCAACAAGGTCCGTTTCCGCATGAGAGAACGACCAATAGTGCCATGGAACGGAAGACCAAGTCGCGGCAACAGGCGCACCAAGACCCTCCATCCGGAAATGCTTGCTAGATTGAGCGTTCCCGAAATGAGCACCACAGCACGGGAAAAACCGTACTGCTTGAAAAAATAGGTGAAGGCCGAATTGACCACTAGCCCTGCCAACACTCCGGTGGCGGCCGCAGTTGACGAATACCGCCTCTCCCCATAACACCCATTCGCCGCCAGAGATAACAACCAGACCACAGAGTAAAATGCATTGACGGCCAGGAACGACGGAAGGTGGACAAGGTTACCAAACCAGATGCCCACCGCGGCCGTGACCCCCACATACATGAGCACGAGGTCAAGCAAGGGGATGGCACCCACCGCCGCTGCCCGGTGCAGCAACGAAAGTGCTGCTCTCAGCCAGATGGCCACCACTAGCACCCAGCGCAGCAACGAAAATGAGCGCTGGGCAAAGTGCTTGCGCACGAAAAGGTGCATGGCCTGGTAGAACAGCCGCAGATTGTCAAATCCGCTCCGGCGCGAGCTTTCCCCTTTGAAGTGGACAATTTTCGTCTGCGGCACATAGTAGATCTTCCATCCCCTTTTCTTGAAGCGCAGACACCAGTCAAGATCTTCGCCGTACAGAAAGAACCTCTCGTCCAAAAGGCCCACCTGTGCCACCGCTTCGCACCGCGCCATCATGAAGGAGCCCGAGATGGCCTCCACCTCGTGCGTCTGGTCTGGGTCCAGGTAGGTCAAGTTGTACCGCCCAAAAAGCCTGCTGCGAGGAAAAAGGCGGCTCAAACCAACCAGCTTCGTGAAAGCAACCCACGGGGTGGGAATGCTCCGCCGACAGGCATGTTGCAATGAACCATCGGGGTTCAGGATCTTGCAGCCCACCATGCCCGCCTCTGGGTGCGCGCGCAAGAAGTCAAGCAAAGTGCGAAATGTATCCTCTTGGACCAC
This sequence comes from candidate division KSB1 bacterium, assembly GCA_034506335.1. Classification (NCBI taxonomy): domain Bacteria; kingdom Pseudomonadati; species Candidatus Zhuqueibacterota bacterium. Next base: position 23,270 of record JAPDPR010000041.1, on the reverse strand, counting down.
CGTGTCCGGGTTCAGGAGGCAGACAACCTTGGCCCGGCACTGCCTTAGAACTTGATTATTGGCAGCAGCAAACCCCACATTTCTCTCATTGGCGATGAGCTTGACCTCTGGAAAGGAACGCCTGACCATAGCAGCCGTGCCATCAGTCGAGGCATTGTCCACAACCCACACCTCTGCGTCAATACCAGCCGTCGCCTTACGAATCGATGTGAGGGCCTGCTGGAGGAAATCGCGCACGTTGTAGCTCACGATGATGATCGCGAGCTCTGGCCGGTCAAACACCATAGCTAAGCGTCGCCACCTTGCTCAACGCCTGGTGCAACTTACGAAAATATTGCCAAATAGTCAAGCTCTATTCTGTCTCGCCTTTGAGTGGAGGAGCCGCATCTCCTTCCATCCCGGCGCCTGACTTTTTTCGTTCTTCTATAAACAAAGGCAAACCCTCTGGTTTGCCTCTCTTCCGCCTGGATGCTGTGGCCAGCAGCGGTCATAACTTGCCGATGAGGTCGTAGAAGCGCAGCTTCCAGACCATCCACACTGCCTCATAAACAATCTTGCGGGACATCTTGGAAATGCCACTGCGCCGCTCGACAAAGGTTATGGGCACTTCACAAAGCTTGAAGCCCTTCCTATGGGCTTTGAAGGACATCTCAATTTGAAAGGAGTAACCGTCTGAGTGGATAGCGTCCAGGTCGATCGCTTCTAACACACGGCGGCGAAAGCATTTGAAGCCACTGGTGCAATCATGGATTTTCAGCCCGGTGACGGCACGCACGTACTTGCTCGCACCGATACTCAGCACCAGCCGCTTCAAAGGCCAGCGAATCACGGTGATGCCATCCACGTAGCGGGAGCCGATCACCAGGTCACAGCCGCCTTGCGCCCTCTCCAGGAGAAGCTTAATCTCGCGCGGTTCATGGGAAAAGTCCGCATCCATCTCCACCACAAAGTCGTAGTCGCCCCTTAGCGCATACTTGAACCCCTCCACATAAGCACTGCCCAGGCCCAGCTTCCGGTCGCGCTCCAGAAGGTGGATGCGTCGGTCCTTCTCGGCGAGTTGCCTGATGAGCTCGCCCGTCCCGTCGGGGGACGCATCGTCCACAACCAACACCTCAGTGCCTGGAGGTGTTGCAGCCAACACTGCGGGCACCAGCCGGCTAATGTTGTCCGCTTCATTGTACGTAGGGATGACCACCAGGACGCGCATGCGTGCCCTATGCAGTTTCGATGTCTCGATCGTCCACCAGCGGGGAACCAGCTGCCCTCAATTCTTCCTTGAAACGCTGCAAGGCCTCCTTTGTGGCTGAGAGTTCTACCCCAAATTCCTCACGCGCCTTGTCCACAATCAGCCCCGATCGCAAGGGGCGAGGTGCCGCCTGGCCCAACTCCGCTGTCCGCACCGGCCTGATCAAGGAACCGTCAAGGGCAAAAACTTGCGCCAGGTCCATGGCAAACTCGTAGCGACTCACGATCTCTTTGCCTGCTATGTGGTAGACCCCGCTGGCATCCTGCAGCACCATGGTCCAGAGGGCCTGCGCTAACTCGCTGGCAAGGGTCGTATTGCCCAGCTGGTCAGTGACTACTTTGACCTCCTCGCCCGCCTTCAGCTTTTTCAGAAGCCAGGTGGCAAAGTTCTCGCGTGCACGTTCGGCATAGCCGTAGAGTACCATGGTGCGCACGATCAGATAGGGTACTGCGCTCCCTTTTACCACATTCTCAGCCGCCAGCTTCGACTTGCCATAGTAGCCCAACGGGTTTGGACGCGCCTCTTCTCGATAAGGTCCCTTTGCGCCATCGAACACATAGTCGGTGGAAAGGTGGAGGACGTGCGCGCCGGAGCTCTCTGCAGCCCTTATCAAGTTCTCGGTGGCCACCACGTTGCCCTGCCAGCAGGCTTCCTTTTCTGTCTCGGCCCCGTCGACATTGTTGTAGCCGGCAGTGTGAACAATCCAGGTCGGTTTGAATGCCGCCACCAGAGCCTTCGTCGCAGTGCGGTCACGCAGGTCCAACCGCTCATACCGCCCTATGCTCCCAGTCCCGTAGAATGTGTCCGCCAGGTCCACACCTACGAGATCCACCTGCGGCGGCCTGTGTGCCACCAGGTTCTGCCCCAACAAGCCGTTACACCCTGTAAGCAGTACCCTCACCTCACGTACTCCTTTCCTTGCCGCATCTTCCCCCGCTCTCGATTTGGGCCAATTCCCGTTTCATGGCCTCAATGTTCTCTGCCCCCAGAAGTGTGCAATTGATGCTGGCAACCCTGTTGGCGAATTCAACCGCAGCGCGCGTATCGCTGTTTGCCAAGTAGTGGCGCAAGAAGGCGGCGGCAAAAGCGTCGCCGCAGCCGGTGGGGTCCACCACACGTTCTACTGGCCAGGCGGGCACCAAATCGGACCGGATACCTGTCCCTGTCCGCTCTCCCACAAAGGCGCCTCGTTCGGCAAGCGTCACCAAGACCATCCTTGCTCTGCCTTGCAGCACCTGCCGCGCGAGCTCACGCAGGGCCTGGAGGGGCAGGGGCGGCGAAATCTCCATCAACGAAGCGGCTTCATGTTCGTTCATTTGGACGATGTCCGCGCACGACACGTACAGCTCCCAATGCGGGTTTTTCCACAACGAGCGCCTGCCGGAAGCATCCCGCGCCCACGCCAGGCTGTGGTAATCTGTGTAGATCAAACCCTTGGCCTTCTCCGAAAGGCTCGCGAAGGAGGTGGGACTCAGCTCTTCGCCGGTGATAAAGTTAACCAAGACGACGTCGGCATCGACCACCCCTTGCACCTGGTCCCATGAAAGTGGCGCCATCGGTTCAGTGGTCACCTCCTGCCGGACGTTCTCGGTCAGGTACGTGAGGCGGACCTGCGTGTTAGGCCGCTCCTCCAGATGTAGCTGGCTGACATCGACCTGGGCGTGTCGCGCACAGCTGGCCACTACCCGTTCGTAAATGTCTGCTCCTACCCTCGCCACGGGACGTATCGTCCACCCTTTGTCGAACATTGCCGCCAGATACGTCACGGTGTAGTAGATGCCACCAAGGCTTCGCGTCGGAGTGCCTCCATACGGCTCAATGAGGTCGCTCACGAAAGTGCCAATGACGCCGATTGTCTTATCCTTCGTCCCAGTTCCCTCCATCAACTCTCCTGCAAAGGTTATGTCACGCGCTGGGCTACCCCTTCAAAAAGTAGTGAAACACGTAGAACAGCAGTGACAGAGCACTCAGCACCCACATAGGCGGACTCACTTCGCGCACCCGGCCAGCCACTGCCTTAACAATGGGGTAGAGCACAAAACCCGCTGTCATCCCCACGCCCATGTTGTAGGTGAAGCTCATGAGCACAATGACTGCGAACGACGGGATCAACTCTGTCACGTCATCGAAGTTTATCTTGGTGACAGGCTTCATCATCATCATGCCGACCATGACCAGGGCCGGACCGTACGCAAACGGCGGCACAGCTTCCACGAATTTGACGAAAAAGAGAGTCAACAGGAAAAGGAAAGCGGTGACCACGGAAGCAAACCCGGACTTGCCGCCCTCCTCAATCCCAGCCGCCGATTCAATATAAGTCCCTGTGGTCGTTGTGCCGCACAACGCACCAACCACAGTGGCAATGGCGTCAGCCAGCATCGGCTTCTCTATTTCCGGCAAATTGCCCTGCTCGTCCAAGAACCCGGCACGCGCCGATACCCCAATGAGCGTCGCCATGGTGTCCAGGAAATCCATGAGGAAGACGACAAGCAAGACCGGCACAAAGCCCCACGTAAAGACGCGCCCAAAGTCCAATTTGAACATGATCGGCGTCGGATCAGGGGGCAACCCGATAGGCATCCCGCTCAAGGGCGTAAACGAAGGGATGGAAACCCCGAAGATGCGCACCAGGAGGTTGGCGAGCAGCGTCACCGCCACTACCGAAATCAGGATACTCCCGCGGACGCCCAGTGTCATCAGGGCTGCCATGAGGAGCAGTCCCACCACCCCGAGGACTGCAGAGGGGCTAGTTACGTCACCGAGCTGAACCGGTGGACCGCCCAGCATACCGGCCTGGACCAGACCCATGTCGCTCAGGCCGATGAAGGTCAGAAACAAGCCTATTCCCACCACGAAACTGTACTTCATGCTCTCCGAGGCAGCCATTGCAAGCCAGCTTCGCAGCTTCAGGAGGGTAATGGCGACGAAAAGGACTCCGCCGATGAAAATCGCTGCCAATCCTTCTTGCCAAGTGAAGCCAAGTGTGCCCACGACCGTCACGGCGATGAATGCGTTCTCCCCCATGTAGGGCGCGATGGCAAACGGCCGACGAGCATACAGGCCCATGAGGAGCGTGCCGACGAAAGCAGCAATGATGGTCGCCACAGTACTCGGGCCCACTGGGATCCCCGCTCCCTGCAAGATCAGGGGGTTCACCACCACGATGTAAGCCATAGTAATGAAGGTGGTGGCGCCGGCTAAGATCTCTGTGCGATAGTTGGTGCCCAGCTCTTCAAACTTGAAGTAACGGCGCATTGCACCTCCTCCTTGTCCGGCTATGTCTGACGTTGCGTGGGCAACCTACATCCTGACCGCTTGAACTGCGCCAACGCCTCTGCCAACGCTGGGTCCGTCACAGCCAATATTTGCACCGCGAGAAGCGCTGCGTTTGCCGCTGCCCCAATGCCCACGGTGGCGACCGGTACCCCACTAGGCATCTGGACAATCGAGTACAGGGCGTCCACGCCCCGCAGCGGCGAGGAGTCCAGAGGGACGCCGATGACGGGCAAAGTCGTGTGCGCAGCCATCACTCCGGGAAGGTGCGCGGCCATGCCTGCGGCGGCAATCACTACCGCGAAGCCACGCGACGCGGCACTCTTGGCAAACTCCGCCGTCGCATCCGGGGTGCGATGTGCGGAAAGGACAAGGGTCTCGAAGGGGACCTGGAAATATGCAAGTGCCGCCTCAGCCGCACGCATTGTCTCCCGGTCCGATTCGCTCCCCATGACAATAGCCACCTTGGCCCTCCCAGTTCCTGGTTTGTCCATGGCGTCACCCGCTTACTCGACGACCCCTTGTATGGAACGTACGAGCCATCACATCCATCTGCCGCATGAAGGGCATCTTCCGCTCGCCTGGCGCGAAGCACGCCATGTCAATCACAAACAGCCTGCCAGTGGGCTCATCATAAAAGCCGTAAAGGTGAAATGGACCGCCCACCACCTTTACCGAGTCATCCCAAAGGCCCCACATTTCTATAGCACGACGTCCGTTGAAATCCACCCATTGCCAGGTGGTATACCCTTCGACAATGCGCTCCCCAGTGTAAAAGCTCTCGCCAATCCACTTCCGCTTCTTCAGACACCAACCCGGCGTCAACACCGAGGGGTCATCGCTGTCCTCCCAGTGCACAAGGAACCACCTCTCAGGAGGGATGCGCCGGAGCCAAACGATGCGATCGCTCGCCTTTTCCAGCAAATGATAGTCGTGCTGCACACGCACCGCCCACCCGTACTTGCGCATCAGCTCCTCCTCCACTGCCTTCTGCTCATGTTTTCCAAACATCTGTTTGGTCATCACTTTCCGAACATGTTCCATAACCAGGCTGTGGAGGCGGTCGGCGTTTTCGGATATCCTTTTGCTCAAGGTTGAGGTATCATTGGCCACAACGACCAGCAGCAACTGATCCAGCGCCCACGGGTTTTCCTTTTTGAAGAGAAAGCTGCTGTCCTGCTCCACCCGACGGAGGTCGTTCGGCGACAACATCCTGCCGAAGAGGGATTGCATGACCGGACTTCCGGAGAGCGTGCCTACCACCAAGAACGTGTGATAGCGCCTGAAAGTGCCCCAGTTCTCTGGTGATACCCACCGCACGCGCAAATAGGACTCGGGCTGAGGTGTGTACACGGTGCGCTCGAGGGCGGCCCTCACCGTTCCTTCCACCGCGAGCCACTCAGTGGAATCGGCCAAGACGATGAGCAAATCCTCGGAGCCGTACCCTGGCTTTTTTGTGCCGCACCCCTGCTGCACGGCCAAGAGAGCAGGCAGAAGTGCGATCAACAAGCCCTGAGCTATGCGTTTGTGCATCGCTACCTCCTTTCCTCTGCGCTCGGTGCCGCAGCCGAAGGTCGCCACCGCCCGGCCTGTGCCGCGGCACGGCTCTGTTCCCTGCGCAAAGATAGGATCACCCCCCCAGGGACGGTCGCAATCACTCCTACCAAGTAAGCGAGAAACTGCATGGCGACCGCAGCCGCCTCGGGTACCCCCACTCGAGTGAACAACAGCACACCGCTTTGTTCCCGCACGCCGATGCCCCCCACGGAAATTGGCAAGCTTGCCAAGAACGCAATGATGGGCACAAACACCAGGAAAAAAGCAAAACTCACCCGTACGCCCAACGCCAACGCTGTCAAGTAGTGAACCCCAATCCGCAGCAATTGCACAACGAGCGACAAGCCCAGCACCTGGCCTAACAGGGCGCGCTGGTGACGATACTCATTCACCTGGTCGTAAACCTGCTTTGCCCTGTTCTTCAAGCCCAGGGGCAGCACCCGATTGAACACGTAGACTATCGGACGCGCAAATCTCCTGCTGAAGAAGAACAGCAACACAAGCACCCACAGAATCAAGACCCCACCGGCGATCGTCAGGGAGGTGGCATGGCCTGAATAGTGATGCCATGCCACGGCGGCCACAACCGCCACTGAGGTCAAGGTGGCAAAGCCGACCAGGCGATCAAACAGCACAGAAGAAACAGCTCCCGCCGTATTTCCTGAGGCCCGCGCCGCGTCAAAGACCCTAAAGGCGTCGCCACCGACGTAGCCGATAAGAAAGTTATTGAGAAAGAGGCCCACAAAGTAGTAGCCTACCACTTGGCGAAGGGACAGGCCAATACCCCTCGCGCGGAGCAGCATTGCCCACTGCACCGCTCCCAGCAGGTTGCTCGCAGTGAACACCACCGCTGCCGCGCCAAGCCACCAAGGGTTTACGCCGCTCAAGCTCTCCCGCAAACGGTCGAGGCCGATACGCCAGATGATAAGCGCAACCAGCGCGGCACTGACCAGCACCTTGAGCGCGGTGATGGCCACCCGCCGCAGACTGCCGCCCGGGCTTGGCTCGGTCACAGGAACCTCACCCTCTATTCTCGGGTTGGGTCACACCTCCTGGCTCTTTAGCCCCTCTCTCAGTCGTTGTATCTGCGCGACCAGCTCCGGCTTTCTGGCGGAGCTCCTTGATCTTGGCTTCTATCTCCCTGTCACCCGGATGCTTATCCTGCCAGCGCGCAAGGACGTCGGCGGCCTCGGTGTAACGCCCCTCCTGCTCATACAGGTTGACCAGCCAACCGTGCGCCATGCCGAAATCGGGATTATCTGCCACCAGCTTCTTCAGACGCCTCTCGCACTCTTCCTTGCGACCACCAAGGTAGTAGAGCTTGGCGACCTCCAACTGTGCATTCACATCCAAGATGGGGATGACCGCCTCAGGCATCACCTCCTCCATCTTCTCCAGTGTCGCCACCATGTCCGGGTAGCGCTGGGCACGCGCATATTCGGTGGCCAAACGCAAGAAGGCGGCTCGATAGTTCTGCAGAAGACCCTTCACGTTATCAGTGAAATAGACGGATGGATCCTGCAGGCTTCGGTAGCGAAAGACCTCGAACAAGTTCTTGCGCAGCCGGTCCACAGCAACCTGGTAATCGCCTGGCACGCTGACCACCCTGAAGCCCAGTCCATCCATCCTCAGGTATTTGAACAGGTTCAGCTTGTTGTCGTTGGAGACCGTCACCGCGAAGTAGACGGGCCTACGCCACTGGTTGTCATAGAGGATCCGTAGCACCATGTAGTCTTGGACGCGAATACCTTGTCCCATTAGCGTAGGTAGAACTTCGAAGGTTATCCGATCCACCTCTCCGCTGGAGCTCGGTGGGGCCCACTCACCAAGCTCGGCCCTGTCCCTTTCGTACGCTTCCGGCGGCACAGGGATGCTCACCTTTACCTTTCTGGGCGGGTTGCGCCGCAGCCTTTCCAGGTCCTCGTCACCCATTTGCCCACTCATAGCGAGCAACTCCAGCATGCTCATCGGGCGCAGAGTTTCGATCTGACTGTCACTCATGCGTATTGGGACACGAGGCTCCTGGTCCCGCAGCTGTTTGATGTACCAATCGGTATTGAGCAGGCTGAGGTTCACCACCCGCACATCTTTGCGAATACCCTCCACCTCCTGCAAGAACCACAGCGGGAAGGTGTCGTTGTCGCCATTGGTGAAGACGATAGCGTTCTGCTCACACGTCTGCAACAGGTTGTAGGAATAATCGTACGGGACGTAGTCACCGGTGCGGTCATGGGAGTGGAAGTTGAAGGCGAAGAGGTTGATCGGCCCCGCCACCAGAAGAAGCAGCGCTGTGCCGGCGACAGCCAACTCTCGCATCCTGCGTTGCCTCAGGGCCTCGGCAACCCACTCCAGAATGGCCGAGACCCCCACTCCGATCCACATGGCGAACGCGAAAAACGAGCCCACATAGACATAGTCTCGCTCGCGCGGCTGGGGGTCCTCCTGGTTTAGGTAGACCACGATCGCCACCCCAGTCATTATGAACAGCACCAGCACCGCCAGGGCTCGCTTCCAGTCCCTGAAAAAGTGGTGAACCATCCCAAACAGCCCGATGAGGAAGGGTAACGCATATAAACCTCTCAGCGAAATGGTCTCCACAATGTACCCATCGCTGCCGAGGGTGTTCCCCTTGCCTATGAACTGCCAGCCGAAATAGCGCCAGTACATTTTCTTGAGTTGATAGTTCCAGAAGAAGCTGATCTGTCTGCCGAACTGGTGCAACTTATAGTTCTCGCCGGGGTACCGCTGCCTGAATTCCCATTCATACGGGAGGTTGGGAAACCTGCGCGGGAGGATACCCCATGTGCCATACTGTTCTCGATTCAGGTAGCGTACCATTCCCGCAGCCGTCTCTGGGTCGTTTTCGTCGATTGCGGGATCGAGGTTGGACCTAATGTACAGCGCCGTGTAGGTGGAATAGCCGAGCACGATGAGAAAAAGCGACAACAGCGATACAGAGAGCCACCGGCGTCGCTCATTTACTGCCACCACTCCAGCAATAAGAAGGAGGAGGATGAAAATCAAGAGGGCTTCCATCGAGGTCTTTTGGGCCAGGTAGGGAATGCCCTTGATGACGCCGGGGTAGATGGCCACAAACACAGAGGTGCCCACGCCAAGGGTGAGAGCAAGATGTGCATACCGCTTGCCCGCTTCGCTGATTTTGCCGCGTGCGTAAAAGTAGTGCCCCACCAGGTAGAGCGCCAGCCCAACGTAAACGAACTTGAAGACCATCCCGACGAAAGCACAGGCCCCCAGAATTGCCGCCGCTACGACCAGGTGGAGGAGCATTTCCTGGAAGGAAGCAGGCTTGAACCTCCGAAAGTAGAATATGAGGAAGACGAAAGGAAGGGCCAAGATGTTGAGCAAGTGTACGCCAATTGCCAATCCCACGCAGTAGGCAATCATCAGCACATAGCGGTCACTGCGTGGGTCATCGGCGTGTTCCATCCACCTCATGGCTAGCCAGACCACTGCCGCGGTGAAGAGCATGCTGACGGCGTAGACCTCTGACTCCACGGCATTGAACCAGAATGAATCGGTGAATGCATAAGCAAGCGCCCCAATTGCCCCGCTGCTGTAGAGGAGAAGCCTGTCGAGCTTGCTTTGAGGCACACCGCGCCACAAAACGATCAGCCGCACGATGATCAAGTAGAGGAACAGAACCGTAAAGGCGCTGGCAATGGCCGAGATTAGATTCACCCTGAAGGCAATGTCCCTGGCGAAAGGAACCATGGAAAATATTCGACCCAGCAAAATGTAAAGCGGCGCGCCAGGCGGATGGGGCACGCCAAGAATGTAGGAACAGGCAATAAACTCCCCACAATCCCAGAAAGACACCGTGGGAGCGATGGTACGGAGGTAGGTCAGAAACGCCACCAAGGCCACCACGCCGCCCACCAGCGCATTCATCTTGCGGTGGTCATTCATGAAGGTTTCCTCCACGGAGTGAACGAGTCATTTCCTGCTCGATGATCTCCATCAGGCGCGAAACAGAAGACTCCCAGGAAAATCGCTGGGCCCAAAGATGTCCGGCTTGTCCTAACCGCTCGCGAAGCTGTTTGTTCTTGAGCACACTACACACGCACTCGGTCAGTCCCTTAAGGTCCCCCCAAGGATATAGCAGTCCTGTCCGTCCATGGACAACAGAATCCCGAAGCCCTGGGGAGTCCGCGGCCACAACTGGCACTCCGCAGGCACTTGCCTCCAGCACGGTGATTCCCCACCCTTCCTTCGCAGAGGGGTTCACCATCACCCACATCTGGTTCAACAGTTCCGCCTTTTGTTGCTCGGTCACCTGGCCCGTGAACTGCACCCGCTCGGAAATGCCCATCTCTCGGGCCATCGCCTCCAGCCTGGGGCGGTCATCCCCCTCGCCAACTACCAGCAACCGCACCTCAGGAATCGCCCGCTGTATCATCGGCAACGCCAGCAGAAGGTGGTCAAGGCACTTGTAGCGCTTGATCCGCCCCAGATAACCCACCGTAGCTCGCTGCGACTTCAGTTCTGGTCGAGGGTAACATACCTCATGGTCCACTGCGTTATAGGCAATATCTTCGCTGCTACAACGCAGACCAAGACTGGCAAGTTCCCGCTGTGTGCTGGCGGACACGGCGACGAAGCGCGTGTCACGGTAAACCCGGGGGACCAGCTTCTCAGCAACCTGGACGTAGGCAGCAGCCAACCGGCCGGTCTCGAGCCGGATCGCAGAACCAAACAAGTGATGCACAATAGCCACGACCGGCCGCCGCACGTACAGCGGTGTATAGAACGGGATCTTGTTGATGTCTTCCAACACTATGTCAAACGCTTCCCTGTCCTTGAGGGTCCTATACAGAAAGGGCACCAAGTAGTTAAACACAGGCCTTGGCCCCCTGCGAAAAATTCGCACGCCGTCTATGACCTCTTCGCGAGCACCGCCGTGGAAGGCACAGCTCACCTGAGTGACCTCGTGCCCAGCAGCAGCCATGCGTCTGAGGATCTCGTGGGCGTGGACCTCAGCTCCTCCATGTGAGGGGTGACGAATATCCTGCCAGTTAATGAGGAGGATTCGCAACCTCACCGACCCTCCGGACGCCGCGCCACAACCCCGATGTCCATGCAGGTATTCAGCCACAGAGGCCTCCGAAGGACTGCACGGCGCACCCGCGCGCGGAGGGACTGCACCGGCTTGCACATCGGCGGGTACATAGGCAAACGAATGCCAACACGCCGGAATAGCTCACGGAGCATACGATAGAAAAGGCTGGGACGCATGTAGTCACCGTAGACCCAGAGTACTTCAAGTCCGCTGCGTTCCATCAGTCTTTTCAATTGGCGAACAGAGAACTCTGTCTCCCATCCTGCGAACCACTTGCCGAGGGCCATCAGGATATGCTTTAGCACTGTGTAGATGTGGTACCGTTGGGGTACGTCCACCACAACAATGCCCCCGGGACGCACCACGCGCACATTCTCTCGCAGCAACGGCTTGGGGTCAGCAAAGTGTTCCAGCAATCCCTGGTGGAAGACCACGTCCAGGGTCTTGTCGCGGATGGGCATCGCGCAGGCGTCGGCGCGTACGACGTGCACGCCACGAGTCACGCGTGCTTGGCGCTTCATCATCTCCGCGGCTTGCTGGGCGTAATCCAACAGTATGACGCGTGCGCCGCGTTGTGCCAGCCTCAGCCCATCCCGCCCCGTGCCTGCACCCACTTCCAGAGCCCGGATTCCTCGGAGAGAGACCGCACGGGCAATCTGCTCTACCACCCGGTCCGCGTTCGAATAGTAGGCTGTAGCCTCTCCTCTTTCTGCCCAGAACTGTTCCCAGTGGGCACGCCGCGATCGCTTTTCGACTGCGCCTGTCGCCATGTGACTGATGGGAAAAGTAGAAAAAAAACTCCAATTAGTCAAGGTGAAACACTTGCCGGAAGGTATTCTTCGGCTAGCAAGAATGGGGTGACCCACGCGCACCAGTCGCGCCCCTGCACCGCAAACTGGGGCCAAATGAAAAAGGGGCTTCAAAATCCTTGAAGCCCCTGACGTTGCCAGCGCAGAACGGGTAGCTATGAAGGCAGATCCACGGCCACGTCCTGCCAGAACTCCGCTTTGATGCGTCCCCCAGTCTTTGCCTTCAGGAGGGACAACAAACGCAGGTAAAGACTGTTCTTCTTGCGCCAGACGGCATTGAGGCGTCGTGCGTAGTGCGCGATTGCCACCTCTTCTAGACGAAGACTCAGCAGCCTCCGCACCAAGGTCGTGATTGAATAAAAGCGCTGGTGCGCCCAGATTTGCGCCATCTGTAATTCCCACAGCGAAAAGCCTCGCGGCTCAAACACAACATGGTGCGCGTCGTAAAGGCTCCAGTCGGTGAAGGCGATGCGCCCTTCTGCCCGCAACTGCTCAAAGCACTGGCTGCCCGGCAATGGAGTCAGAATCAGGAACTGCGCTGAGGCAAGGCGGTGCTTCTTGGCGAAGGCCACCGTAGCTTTGACCGAGGCAAATGTGTCGTCGTCCAGACCAAGGATGAACATCCCATGCACGTTGATGCGATGCCGCCGGAATATGCGAGTGGCATGTTCCATTTCTTTGACCGTCTGATGCTTGCCTGTGGCCTGCAGACTGGCAGGGTTCACCGTCTCAAAGCCGACGAATACCGTGTGGCAACCAGCGCGCCGCATCAGACGCACCAAGTCCTCGTCTTTGGTGAGATCAGCCCGTACCTGGGTGGACCACTTGAACCTAAACCCCTCCGCGCACATCGCCTCCAACAACCGTCGCGTGCGTTTGGGGTTCGCAGCGAAGTTGTCGTCGTAAAAAAAGACAAAATTATTAGGGGCGTCATACCGCCGCAACTCGGCGATTACGTTCTCGGTGGAGCGGAACCGATACTTGCGGCCGAACATGCCGGTCACAGAGCAGAATGAACAGTTGTAAGGACACCCACGCGAAGTCTGGACCGGGATAATCCTCTTGCGCCCAATAGTCCGCTGCTTTCCCCTTACCAAAGAGAAATCAGGAAAAGGAATCTCATCCAGCACTACAGGAGGAGCAGCCACCGTGGTGCGCTGCCATGTGCCGTCTTTGCGGTACACAAGGTTTGGCACCTCTTCCAGAGGGCGCTGCCCGGTTAGCGCTTCCAGAAACAACGGGAAGGAGGATTCTGCCTCACCCCGCAGCACATAGTCGGCGTGGGTTATTGCTTCCTCCGGCATGTAGGTGACATGTGGCCCTCCGAGAACAACCGGAATGCCTTTGCTCCTCACTCGGTCTGCAATAGCATAAGCGCGCGGGGCGGTTGACGTGACGGTAGATACCCCGACGAGGTCGGCCTGGGCGACCTCCTGCCAGTCGATTGCTCCCTGTTCCTCGACGAAAACATGTGCGTCCCACCCCTTCTGGCGGGCGATGGTCGCCAAGATAATGGTCCCGAGTCTTGGCAGAGGGAAGCGGGTGAAGATGTGAAGGTTCGGCGCCTTCGGCTCGATCAGGACTAGTTTTGCCATGATGACGTACTACCTCAATGTTTCGCTGGACTTTCTCTGACTCTCGGCGCCGGGTTTGCCGGAGCCGTCGCTGAATCGGCTAAGAAGTTGCGACACCTCCTTTCCCTTTTTGCGCAGCAGATCCTCCCACCTCTTGATCCCTTGCTTGAGGGCTGAGATCCGCTCTTGCAAAGAAGCCATCCGCTGCTGCATTAATTCCAGGCGCTGCCTTGTCTCTTCGCGCGTGTAGGTAGCGGCGCCTTCGCTTATGGCCAAGAAGTCGCGGAAGAGGTCCGAAATCTCTTTGATCTCCTCGAGGGAATACCCGAAGTTTTGCAGGTCCTTGATCAGATTGCACAGGTACACGTAGACGCGTGAATAGAGCCGAAATCCACCTGTGCTCCGCGCGTCTGGCTGGAGGATGCCGCGCTCCTCCCAGTATTTGATAGTGCGGGCATTAACACCCGCCTGCTCTGCCAGCTCTCCCACGGTGAGAAAATCAGTCACCTGCCGAGCGGAGCCAGTGGCACCTTGCGCCGGCAGTCCCACCTTCCGCACGATCTTCTGAATGGCCTGCAAGTCATAGCCCAGCCTCTGCAACTGCTGAATCTGTCGTGCCTGGTTGACGTGTGCCTCTGTGTAGAATGGTATCTGATTGTCAATGCGCCCTAAGTGACGAACGAGCCCTAAACGTTCCCACTCCGCAAGCTCCTCCTCCGTAATGGAGAGGAGAGTAATAAATTCCTGCCGTTGGTACACGTGAGCCTTCATATCTGTCCGTTTACGTATTGTTCTCCCAGACCTATCAGCGAACGTGTAGGAATGTAGGCCTTTTTTTCGACTCTGTCAAGCTCTTTTCTCGGGCGACGCAGATTTTTTTTCGGCTTCTTGTGCGGACCCGCGGCGGAAGGCGGCCCTTCAGGGGCGTGTCCCGGATTCACACTCATGCCGCACAGGTCGGAACAGGCCCCATGCGGCGCCGCGCACCCTCACTATTCCCCCTAACGGGGACGGGGGGATCTTCTCATGCTGAGGGAGCCGCTGTCGGGTGGAAAAGAGGCAAGCCACTGCCAAATTGCCAAAAGCCTCTGAATCGATCATCATTTCTGACACACACAGCTCGGGAAACAAGGGGATGCAAACCGTCCACGTTGCCGCCGGATGTTGGTTCGGCCACCGAGAGCAGATTGAGCGACGAATTGTTTCAGCGAATTACCTTTTTCCTATGTGCACTTCGCGCAGGTCTCGCACCTGTACGCTGTCAAGGAAGGCACGAAAGGCGGGATACTGCGTGGGCGAAACCTCCGCACCGGTGAGACGGTATTCGATCCGAGCGAAAAGCCCGTCGGTGGTGGGGAACCATGACCAGGTGGCTGCTCCGTGCTCACTGCGCAAGGAGTCGGAAAGGGCCTGCGAAAGCAGCCGGTAGCCTTGTGGCAAAGTGAGGTGGAGCGTGAACTCTTGCGTCACACCGAATCGAAAACGAATCGGAAACCTTCTTTCTGGTGACCGGAACAGGCTCGGTAGCTCAAGAAGCGAGAACTGCGCAGGGCGAAGTCCGAGTACAGCACCGGTCCTCACCGCAAAGCCCGGGGAGCCAAAGTCATAGGTCAGCTTTACCGAGTCCGCCTCCGGCTCCATTCCTTGCACTTCCCAAGCAGCTAGTTTGATTCCTGGGCAGCGACTGGCCAGGTCCCACTCCAGCCAGCGTGCCCTTTCCGTGGCACTAAGGTTTGCTAACTCCTTGCGAAGCTCTGCAGCAGGTGCGCCTCGCAGCACGGTGGTCCCGTGTACCTCTGCAGCTCCCTGTTCTTGCATCCGTGCATACCAGCGCACGGCAGTACGATTCGCAGCCGGATGGCGCCTCGGTGTCCGCACCACCCCGCCTGTCCCGTCCCTTTTCACACGAAGCACAAAGACCCCTTGATCGTACCAGGGCAATTCACCAAATGGAGTCCCTTTGTCGGTTGGATCGATCCACAGACCGCTGTCGGGGGCGGCCGGCCAGAACACCATCGCGTGATTGAAATGGAAGGGCGAAGGCAAAGAGGTGTCCGGCACGCCGTTTTGCCAAGTGCTCACTAGCACCTGCTCCGTTTCAATGCCGACTGCCGAGGCCATTGCGCACAGAAGAGTGGCAACGTCTTTACAGTCCCCATAGCGATTTGCGAGCACCTCGGCTGCCGGGTGGGGTTGGTACCCACCGATCCCGATCTCCACAGCCAAGTAGCGGATGTTATCCCTCACCCACATAGCCAATCGTTTCATCTTCTCCCACTCGGTGCTGGCATCACCCACTACCTCGCGGGCCTTGCGAGAGATTTCCTTGCTCACTTTGCTCTGGGGTTCGACCAACGCATTGTACCAGGCGGCTACATCGTTCCAGGTCGTCATGCCCACGGGAGCCAGCTCGAGCCGCGCATAGCTTTCCCGTGGAGGAGGCATCGATAACTCCCGGACCACAGCAGGGACGTCCGTCACTTCCCACACGTACTCTGCCTTGAAACCCGCAGGAGCCTTGGTCACACGCGGCCGAACCTCAAGGCCATGGACCCGGTAGTTCACCTTCCATTCGCCAGGAGCAAGGACTCTAAAACTTGATTTGACCACCGGGATGTCCTCCTGAAATGTCCATGAGTGCCAGAAACTCCGCGTGGGAATGCGAACCCGATATTTGTACTCGACCACCGAACCCGGTTCAATGCCCGGCACGGCGAAAAGCTTAGCCCGTTGGTCAGAGTAGAAAATGAAGCTGGGATAAAGAGTGACGTCGTAGATTCGCTTAGGCTCCACAACCGAAATGTGCCCTTCAGGGGAGATTGCCCGCGCCTGCAGCATCTCCACATGACTGTCGGCGCTGTACGGCACGACCACGTTGGCAAAGCGTTCGCCCCGGCGAGTGAATATCCTTACGACCCGGCGGCGCTCAAAGAGGGTGAAACCCATCTGCCATTCGCCGGACACCTCGACTCTGCCTTCATCTAGTACCACCACTGCTTCTGCGTCGGGATAGTCCTTGGCTTCCGGAAGCTTAGCCAACGCCAGGTCTCGCCAGTCCACCGTGCGAGCCCACTCCGAATTCCGTGAACAGCCTACGAGGGCCATTATTGCACCAAGCAGGATTCCGTTCGCCAAAAGTGCCAGAAACCCCATGCCGCTCGGAGGCAGTCCGGCTTGCGCATGACACCGTGCGTCTCGATCCACGGCCTCAACCGCACCAGACGCGATGACTCCGAGCCAGCAACTGCTACCCGCCCCGACAGCCATTCCGTTGGCTAAGAAGTCCTTGTCTTTCCTCATATCGTTTGCTACATTTAGAGAGCGCAGCAACAGCCCTGTCACATGCTTGCGCCTAGCCCCGAGGGAGCGTGCACCCATGGATACCCGTCACCGGCTGCTGGCAGCCTTGGACTATGCTCCACTGGACCGGCTTCCCAACTTTGAATTCGGTTACTGGGAGGAGACCATTCGCCGTTGGCACGCAGAAGGACTGCCGCGCCATCTCATTAGCCCCCAGGAGGTGGAATCGTATTTCGGTCTGGAAGGCATTGAGACCCTTGAGTTCGTGCCAGTGATCAATGGGCTTTGGCCTCCGTTTCCTCGCCACGTTCTCTCCGAAGGTGGAGGACGAAAGATCGTCCAGGATGAGAACGGCGTCATTTACGAGCAACTGGCTGAAGGGGAGAGCATCCCTCGCTACCTGCGCTTTCCGATTGCCTCCAAGCGCGACTGGGAAGTGTTTCGGCGCGAGCGTCTGGACTGGACCCGTGAGGACCGCGTCACCGGCTCACTAGTTGAGTTCGTACATGCCAGGCACCAACAAGGCATGCCCGTGCGTTTCGATGCCGGTTCGCTTTATGGCTGGCTGCGCAACTGGATGGGCGTGGAAAACCTGAGCATCGCCCTTCTGGAAGAACCCGCATGGGTTGCTTCGATGATGGACCATTTGGTCCACCTGACCATTCACCTGGTGCGCACCCACATTACTGCCGACATGGCGATAGACATCGCCTGGTGGTGGGAAGATATGTGCTACAACCACGGCCCTCTTCTTTCGCCCCGCCTCTTCTCCCAACTGATGATTCCTCGTTATCGCGAGGTCACCCAGGAACTGCAAGCCCACGGAATCAGGCACAGCGCAGTGGACTGCGACGGCAAAATCTACGAGTTGGTCCCAGGGTGGCTCGAGGCAGGGATCGATGTGATGTTCCCCATTGAAGCGCTTCACACCTCGCCTATGCTCCTCCGTGAGCAGTTTGGCGACAGGGTTCGCTTGATCGGGGGTGTGAACAAACTGGCGCTCATCGCTGGGCCTTCCGCCATCGACCGAGAACTCGCGAGCCTGGTCCCGCTCGTCGCGCAAGGGGGCTACATTCCCACCATCGACCACCGCGTGCCACCGGACGTTTCCTTGCAGAACTACCTCTACTACCTGGAGCGGAAAAAGGCCTTGCTTGCTCTGGGTGCTCATCGGCAGTAAGTGTGCCTCAGCGTTCGAGCGCGGGGAACGGACGCCTCCTACCGTCGCCTCCGCTCACATACTTTGCTCTCCGTGAAACTCCTGATCGATACCCAGCTGCCGCATCTTGCGATAAAGGTTGGTCCGTTCAATACCCAATTCCCTGGCGGCCGCATTGATACTCCACCCATTGGCGATGAGTGTGGCCCTGATAAGATCCCGTTCGAACTTCCTTCTCGCCTCGCGGAGAGACAAACCAACGTAACCAAGTCCTCCATTTTCTTGGTCCGAGCCAAGCGCACGTAGCACCTGGGAGATGTCCACCACGTCGCCATCGGCCAAGAGCACGAGCCGCTCCAAGAAGTTGCGTAGCTCCCTCACATTGCCACTCCAGTAGGCACCCACCATCGCCCGCATCGCAGCCGGGGTAAAGTGCAATTTGGGCTTATGCAACTCGGTACAAAACTGCCCCACGAAGTGATCCACCAACAAGGGGATGTCTTCTTTCCGTTCTCGAAGCGGTGGCAACTGGATGCGCACCACGTTGAGTCGGTAAAAGAGGTCTTCGCGAAACCGTCCCGCTCTTACTTCTTCCTCAAGATTCCGATTGCTGGCGACCAGTACGCGGACGTCGACCTGGCGAACCGACTCGCTGCCCACCGGCTGGACATCGCCCGTCTCCAAGGCACGCAGCACCTTGGCCTGAGCGCCTGCACTCATGCTGCTGATCTCGTCAAGGAACAACGTCCCACCGTTTGCATAGACGAAGAGACCATCGTAGTCGCGCACCGCTCCCGTAAAGGCTCCCTTCTTGTGTCCGAAAAGCTGGCTTTCAAGGAGGGTCTCCGGAAACGCAGAGCAGTTGACAACAACAAACCGGCCGTGAGCTCGCCTGCTGAGACGGTGGATGGCGTTGGCAGCCAATTCTTTGCCGGTGCCCGTCTCTCCCACAATGAGAACTGTGGCGTCGCTCGGTGCCACGCGGTCAATGAGGCTATAGACTATGCGCATTTGCTGGCTGGTGCCGATCATGCCATAGCGCTCGTAGTACTGCGCGGCACTTGCGGCCGTTTTGCGGAGGGCCTCTCCCCTGCGCAATTGCTCCTCAACGTGGTGCAAGAGAACCGGAAGCTGGAGGGGTTTTTCCAAGAAGTTACTGGCACCGTGCTGTATGCTTTCCACCGCTTTGGGAATGTCCCCGTAGGCTGAAATTACGATGATGGGACGGGCGCTGTCCATCGCCGCCAGCTGGCGCAGTAAGTCGGTGCCGTCCACTCCCGGCATATAGAGGTCGAGGAGAATCAGGTCGGGATCTTCCTGGCCGGCGAGGCGGAGTGCTTCAGCCGCGCTCGCTGCAACAGAGACTCTGTAACCTTCGTGGATGAGGATATCCTCAACGATGGCCAACAGCTTGGGGTCGTCGTCGACCACCAGAATGTGCGCTGCAGGTCCCTTTCGCATTGCGGTGAGCGTCACTGCGTTCTGTAGACGGGCAGTTCCAGCCGAACGGTGGTACCCACGCCGACTTTACTTTGGATGCTCAAGCGACCGCCATGTTCCTTGGCAATGTGACGACAAATGCTTAACCCGAGCCCAGTGCCACCTTTTCTTCCGGACACATAGGGTTCAAAAACACGGCCTAGAAGTTCCTCTGGAATGCCACAGCCGGTGTCGGCAACCTCAATGGTGACAAACTCCTTGCGCGCTGGTTCACCCACGACCAGCCAGTGGGTGAGGCTAGCGCGGAAGAAAATGCGGCCCTTGCCTCTCATCGCGCGGACAGCGTTGTCAAAAAGGTTGAAAAACAGTCGTTGCATGCCTTCCATGTCCACACGAACGTCTGGCAACCCTTCTTCGCACTCCACTAGCAGCTGTATCGTTTGCGGCAGCCACTGCCGCACTTGACGCTCCACGGCCTCAACCAGGGCCCGGGCTCCCATAACCGCCACACGCGACGGCTTCAAACTGGTGAAGCGAAGAAACCCGTTGGCGATGTCCCGCAACCTTTCTATCTCCTCGATGGCCGAATTCACGTAGCGGTCAAGGGTCTGGCTTTCGCGGGCATGTGACTCCCGGTAGGCAATCTGGAGCCTTTGCAGCGTGAGCAGCACGGTGTGCAGAGGATTCTTGATCTCGTGGGCAAGATTCTGAGCGAGCGCCGCCCAATCAAGTGCCCGCCGCAATTCCACGCTCGCAGTGGCGTCCTCGATGAGGACCAAGTATGCGCATCGTGCGCTGCGGCGCTCGGAAAGGGTCAGGGCGCGTACCCTTCCCACCTGGCCAGAGGAGAACTCCATGAAATGGTCTACGCTTGCCGTTTTCAGACCACCATCAGCCGCAGTCTCGGTCAGCAGAGCCCCGATCTCTTTTGCGACCGCTGGCGGAAAAGCCTCCCGGTAGTCGAGCCCTTGTGGATTGGTGATTCCCGGCACCATACGCTGGAGTGAGGCCCGGTTGCAGTGAACGATCGTGCCGTGCCAGTCGAGCACAAGTGCGGCGCACGGAAACCCGGCCACCAGTCGCGCTATCTCGCGCCGGTGACACGCGCGCCCTACGTAGTAACCTGCCACTGCTCCTGCCGCCAAGAGCGCGAACGCCACCGTAGAACCGGGCCACATCCACGATGGCGCAGCCCCCAGGAGGAAAAAAATGGACCCCGTGCCCCATGCTCCCAGGGTGCTTCCCCCTACCTGCCAATCTGCCATCGGAATCATCTTCGCGTGCTGCCCGCTCAGCTTGCTCCCTTTCAGCCTGCCAAAGAATTGGGTTCGAAGCGAAGCCCCTGCGCCTGGGAAACTCTGGAGATGCTCATAGACCAGTGACCCAGACGTGCGGGAAAAACCGGCGGCCTGCTGACAGGCTAGGCCCATCGGAACATACGCAACCAAAGGGAAATAGTCAAGTGGAAATTGCGGCATCGGGTCAGGAGCCCCATAGGGGCGGCGGGAATGCCACAGGATAGGTGGGCAACTGACCTCGTGGCTAACGGCGCAAGAGGTACTTGTTTCCCTCAAAAAGCGAGAGGCGGGTCCTCACTGCGCTGAGGGACCCGCCTCCCCCCTTATTGCCCGCCGTCGCCCTGCCCTCACTGAGCTCGATAGCTCCGACGTCCCCTAATCCAGTTTTTTCTGGTCCGGTCCGTCCCCTCCTGCCCGCGTTCCCCGCCATCGCGCTGACAAAGATTGCAATATGCGGGCCAAACGGCACTAGCGCATCATTTCGCTAAAACAACAACTTAGGCAATCTCAGTTATCAGTGGCCTAGGGCGATGTATCATTTTTGCAACCTCAATGGGCGGATGTGTCGTTTTTTTGCAACACAGAGCCGCACTCCACATGTGTGCAGCTCCGGCCCGAGCAAAGAAGCTATGGGCCAAGCTGTCCGTGGTGACTCTCATCCGGCTCGCGGCAATTGCAAACAAAAAGCGGGCGCTCGAGTACCGAGCGTCCGCTACCCTCCGCGTGCCGAAGGGGGGAGTCGAACCCCCACGGGCGTAAGCCCACACGGCCCTGAACCGTGCGCGTCTGCCAGTTTCACCACTTCGGCATAGCCCCCACTCTTCGTTCAAATTTACTAATCCAGGAGTGGAAAATCAAGCACTTTGTTTGACCTTAAGGTGCGAGACTGGCCGTCTGCTCCTGGGGGTGGTACGCACCGGGCACCGCCCCCTGGCTTTTTCCTCCTGCGGTGGAAATCGCCTTGACTTTTCCTGCCGAAAGTGTTAATTTTACGCAGGTCGCGTGAACGAAGAGGGAGCCCAGGGCAACAGGGTAACCCTCCAAGCAGATTGCTCGTCACTATCTTCGATGGCCCGTTGCCCGATGAGGGCACCCTTAGACGCCGTTCGAGGCGGACCACTGACATGAGGAACGGGAGCGCGGTCTTTGCTACCAAGCACCCAAAACGAGGAGAAACGACCAGTTGCCTACGAAACCAACTCGTTGGTGTGGCTGTCCAGTCCTTGACGCCGGCTCGAGCACGCTCTCCCCTGAAGGCAGGGGGAACCGCCATGGGGTACCGTCCTCACGCCCGTATCGGCTCTATGGCCCGGGGAGACGCTCGAAGGGATTTTCTCAGACTAGGCAGGGACTGAACCTATGACAATTAACAGCACCGCGAGCCGTCTTGGAGGCGCGGCCTCCTTTGCCCCTGAGCAGGCTAAGGAGGGGATCTTCACCCTGGATCGCAAAGGCCGGTTTTGCTTCGTCAACCCGTGGCTGGCCTCACTGCTCGGTTACAGGACCGAGGAACTTCTTGGAACCCCGCTGGAGCAACTTGTTTCTGCTCGACACAAGAACGCCGTCCACGAGGCTTTCAAGCAAATGTTGAGAGGCGGCGAACACCTCCCCATCCAGCTTGACCTCCTCCGAAGGGGCGACGACTGCGTGCCGGTGGTTGTCCACGCCTGGCCAGTGCGAGAGAGGGAGCAGATCATCGGCATCCAGGGCACCTGTCATCAGCGCTATGCACCCCCTGTGGGGACAACTGGGACCGCCGTTTGTGAAGACATGTACCGCGCCCTCTTTGATATGGCATCCGAGGCCATTCTTGTTACCGACCGTACAGGCAAGGTGGTACTTGCCAACGATGCTACGGCGCGGATGTTTGGGTACAGCACACCCCAGGCGCTTGTGGGAAAGAAGGGGGTTTCCCTGTATGCCAGACCCTCCGAACGGGAGACTGTGCTGGAAACCCTTAGGACGAACGGTCTTGCCGTTATTGAAGAGGGCAGATTCCGCCGCCAGGATGGTTCCCAGGGTGAGTGTGTTGCACGCGCGTATGCTTTGCGCGACGATACTGGCCAACTCTCCGGCGTAGTCGGCTTCCTCACCGATGTTACCGCCCAGCGCAAGGCTGAGGCCGCTCTCCGCCACTCCGAGCAACAATTCCGCACTTTGGCAGAGGTTTTGCCCCATATCACTCTCCTCCTCGAGGACGACAGGATAGTTTTTGCGAACAAGGCCTCTGAGATGCTTTTCGGCTACGTACCAGCCCCAGGAGACATACACGGGCTCTCATTGCTGAAGGCGGTCCGTCAAGAGGATAGAAAACTCTTTGCGAGCAAGCAACGCCTCGCGCGGCGCGAGGGAAAACGCGAAGCATTCGAGTGCGTTCTTGTCTGCCACGATGGCCGACAGATGGATGCCCTGGTGACTATTTCGCCCGTAGAGCACGCTGGCCGCCGGATGTCCCTGGTTGTTATCGCGGACCTGAGCAGCCAGAAAAACACAGAGCGAATTCTGCGGGACACCGAGGCAAAATACCACACGTTGGT